>NZ_JBPQTK010000008.1:0-90502 GCF_051386315.1 Micromonospora sp. URMC 107 | reverse complement strand
GTCGAGCAGGGTGAGCTGGTCGATCGGCCGGTCGGGGTCCTCGGCGAGTTGGGTGAGGACGTGGCGCAGGTAGCGGACGTGCCGCTGCGCGGTGGCGGTGTCGAAGAGGGCGGTGGCGTACTCGAGGCTGCCGGTGATGCGGCCGTCGTGCTCGGCCAGGGAGAGGGTGAGGTCGAACTTCGCGCTGGTCCACGGGCTGGGCAGGGCGGTGACCTCGACACCGGGCAGGTCCAGGTCCACGTCCTCGTTGTTCTGCCAGGCGAACATGACCTGGAACAGGGGGGTGTGGGCGAGGTTGCGGGTGGGGTTGACGGCTTCGACGACCTGTTCGAAGGGGAGGTCCTGGTGGTCGAGGGTGGTGAGGGTGAGGTCGCGGACGCGGTGCAGGAGTTGGGTGGCGGTGGGGTGGCCGGTGAGGTCGATGCGTAGGGCGAGGGTGTTGACGAAGAAGCCGATGAGGTTTTCGAGTTCGGCGCGGCGGCGGTTGGCGGTGGGGGTGCCGATGACGAGGTCGTGGTGTCCGGAGAGGCGGGACAGGACGATGGCCCAGGCGGTGAGCAGGGTCATGTAGAGGGTGCCGCCGTGGCGGGTGGTGAGGGTTTTCAGGGCGGTGGTGAGGTGGGTGTCGAGGGTGACGGGTAGGTGGGCGCCGTGGTGGTCCTGTTCGGTGGGGCGGGGTCGGTCGGTGGGTAGTTCGAGCAGGGTGGGGGCGTCGGTCAGGACCTGTCGCCAGTGGGTTTCCTGGCGTTGCAGGGTGCCGTCGGTGAGCCAGCGGCGTTGCCAGGCGGCGTAGTCGGCGTACTGGACCGGCAGTGGGGGCAGCGGGTCGGGCTCGCCCTCGTGGTGCGCGGTGTAGAGCGCCCCCAGCTCACGCGTCAGGACGCCCAGCGACCAGCCGTCGGAGACGATGTGGTGCATCGTCAGCAGGAGCACGTGCCGGTCCGGGGCGAGGACGACGAGACGGCCCCGGAACAGCGGGCCGGCCGCCAGGTCGAACGGGGCGGTGCTCTCCTCCTGCTGGAGCAGGGCCAGGGCGGCGGCGGGATCGGCGTGCCCGGTCAGGTCGTCGAGCCCGAGCGGGAACGCGGCCCCGGGCGGGTCGATGCGTTGGCCCGCCTCCGCGCCGTCGGCGACGATGCGGGTGCGCAGGACCTCGTGCCGGGCGACCAGGGCGTCCAGGGCCGCCCGCAGCGCGTCCCGGTCGAGTCGGCCGTCGAGCTGGAGGGCGAGGGGCATGTGGTAGGCGTGGCCGACCCTGCCGAGCCGCTCCAGGAACCACAGCCGCCGCTGCGCGAAGGAGAGCGGCAGGAGGCCGGAGCGATCCGGCAGACGCTCGACCTCGGCGGATGTCCGCGCCGGTGGGACGCGACCGGGGGCCGGGACACGGATCGCGTTGTCGTCCGGCAAGTGTGCCCCCTCGATTCCCCGCTGGCCCGTCCCGCCACCTGACATCGGCCGAAGTGGATCCACAGTAGACGACTCGACAGGCCGAGACCAGGGACCGACGGACGGGTCCGTGGACCTCAGTCCGACACCCGACTCAGACTTTCGGCCAGCGCGTCGGCGAGCCGTCCGTACGCCGCCCGGAGCACGCGGGGCGCGCCCGCCGCGCCGGCCCGGTGCGCCGCCGCCAGGGCGTACGCGCGTACCAGGGCGGCGGGGTGCGTCTCGGCGTACGCCGGCGCGTCGGCCAGCGCCAGGGCGCCCGCCAGCGCGTCGGCGTTCGCGATGGCGTTGGCGTCGGCGAACGCCTCCGCGTTGGCGCCGGTGCTGAGGTCGGCGTAGTGCGTGGCGAACCCGACCGCCTCGTCGGGGCCGTAGCCGTGGGCGGTCGCGTAGGCGTGGGCGTTGGCGTACGCGACCGCCCGGGCGTCGGCGTACGGGTAGGCCGCCCGGTACAGCTCGCGCAGGGCGGGCCGGAGCGCGCCGCGCCACTCGTCCGCCCCGGCCGGGTCACCGGCCAGCGCCCGTCGGAGCAGGTCGCCCACCATCCGGCCGGCCTCACCGCCGGGCGTCGAGGCGAGCACGCGTGCGTGCCAGTCGTACACCACCCGGAACGGCACCCGGCCGGCGAGCCGGTCCAGCTCCCCGTCGACCCGCCGCCGCCAGGCCGCCAGCGTGGCCGGATCGTGGCCCTCGGCGAGCGCGGCGAGCACCGCCGCCAGCCAGGCCGGTGGCCGTGGCGGAGCGTTCACCCGTCCCACCTCGACGGCCGGTCCATCCCGGCGAGGAGGTCGTCGACGTCGTCGTCGGTCAGCGTGTCGAGATATCCCGCGCCGTCGGGCCGAGCCGGAGCGCCGGTTACCGCCGGGCCGCCCCCCGCCAGGACGCCGGCGGAGCTCGCGTCGAGCCCCGCGCGCCCTGCCGCCCCGGCGGCGGCGACCGCCGCGGCCAGCCCGGCCACGGTCGGGTCGTCGAAGAGCGTCCGGACCGGCAGGTCGACCCCGTACGTCGTCCAGACCCGGGCCATCAGCTGGGTGGCCTTCACGGAGTGCCCGCCCAGCACGAAGAAGTTGTCGGCGATGCCGACCGGGCCGGGCAGGCCCAGCAGGTCGGCCACCAGCCCCGCCAGCTCCCGCTCCAACGGCGTACGCGGGGCGACCGGCGCCTCGCCGGAGCCGGCGCCCCTGCCGGGCGGGGGCAGGGCGCGCAGGTCCAGCTTGCCGCGGGAGGTCCGGGGCATCTCGGGCAGCGCCACGAAGACCGCCGGCACCATGTGCGCGGGCAGGAACCGGCGCGCGTGCCCGGGCAGCCCCGGCGGCGGGTCCGTCGCGGGCGGGTCGGTGACCACGTACCCGACCAGCCGTACGCCGTCGTGCTCCACGTCCGACACGGTCGTCACGACCGCGTCGCGGACCTGCGGGTGGCCGCGCAGCACCGCCTCGACCTCCGCCGTCTCGACCCGGAACCCCCGCACCTTCACCTGCCGGTCGGCCCGCCCCAGCGGCTCGATCCGGCCGCTCGGCAGCCACCGGCCCAGGTCGCCGCTGCGGTAGAGCCGCCCACCGGGGGTGAACGGGTCGGGCACGAACCGCTCGGCGGTCCAGCCGGGCGCGCCGGCGTAGCCCCGGCCGACCCCCGCGCCGCCGATGCACACCTCGCCGACGACGCCCGGCGGCACCGGCCGCAGCCACCGGTCCAGCACGTAGACGCGGCTGCCGGCGAGGGCCGGGCCCAGGTCCGGCGGCGCCGACCCCGGCTCGACCTCGGCCCCGGTCGAGTAGACGGTCGTCTCGGTCGGGCCGTAGAGGTTCCACAGGCGGGTGCCCGGCTCGGCCAGGGCGTCGGCGAGGGCCCGGGGCAGCGCCTCCCCGCCGCTGAGGCGCAGCCGCACCCCCGCCGGCACCCCACCGGCCGCGACCAGCATCCGCCAGGTCGTCGGCGTCGCCTGGAGCATCGTGGCCCCGGCCGTGGTGAGCAGCCGTCGCAGCCGGTTGCCGTCGATCACGTCGTCGTCGCCCGCGACCACGACCGACGCCCCGCACAGCAGCGGCAGGAGCAGGTCCAGCAGGGCGATGTCGAACGCGAACGGGCTCACCGAGAGCACCCGGTCGGCCGGCCCCAGCGGGACCATCTCGCGGAACGCGTGCAGCAGGTGCGCCACCGCGCCCTGGGTGACGGTGACCGCCTTCGGCCGGCCGGTGGACCCCGAGGTGAACAGCACGTACGCCGCCGCCGTCGCCGGCACCGCACACGGCGGCGCGACCGCCGGCTCGGCCCCCGCGCCGGTCGGTTCCGGTCCGGCCAGGTCGAGCAGGGTCACCGACGCGGCCAGCTCGGCCAGCAGCGGCGCGGGGACGGCGCCGCTGTCGGTGACGACCACCCGCACCCCGGCGTCGGCGAGCATCCCGCGCAGCCGCCCCGGCGGATGGGTCGGGTCGAGCGGCAGGTACGCCGCCCCGACCCACCAGACGCCCAGCAGCGCCGGGAGCGGACGCGCTCCCCGGGGCAGGACGATGCCCACGGTCTCCTGGACCCGTACGCCGAGTCCGCGCAGCCCCGTGGCGATCCGGCCCGCGAGCCCGCGCAGCGCGGCGCCGGTCAGCGTCGCGTCGTCGCCGGCGATGACCACCCGGTCGCCGGCGTCGATCCCGGTCACGAGCGCCGCCGCGGTGCTGCCCGGCGGCGGGACCGACCCGGACCGGGCGGCCGGCCACACCCGGGTGACGAGGTCCGCCGTCGCGGGGGAGAGGAGGTCCACGTCGCAGACGCGGGTCTGCGGGGCGGTCGCCAGCGCGGTCAGGATCGCGCCCAGGGCGTCGGCGAACCGGCCCGCGCTGTCCGGGGTGAAGAGGTCGGTGAGGTACCGCAGGCGCACGGTCAGCTCGTCCGGGCCGGCGACGGCGGCCAGCTCCAGCTCGAACTTGCCGGTGCCGGTGGGCACCAGCTCCGGCCGCCAGCGCAGCGCCCCCCGCTCCAGCGGTGGCAGGGCCTCCTCGACCGTGCACATCACCTGCACCAGCGGCGCCCGCGACGGGTGCCGCTGCGGCCGGCACAGCTCGACCACCCGGGCGAACGGCAGGTCCTGGTGGGCCTGGGCGCGCGCGGTGGCGGCGTGCAGCCGGTCGAGCAGCTCGGCGAGCGTCGGGTCGCCGTGCAGCGCCGCCCGGATCGCGACGGTGTTGGCGAAGAGACCGAGCATCGGCTCGGTCTCGATCCGGGTGCGCCCGGCGACGGGCACGCCGACGAGCGCCTCGTCCGCGCCGCCGAGCCGGGACAGCAGGGCGGCGTACGCGGTCAGCAGCACGGTGAAGAGGGTGCTGCCCCGCGCCCCGGCCAGGCGGCGCAGCGCCCCGGCCAGCTCCCCGTCGACCGGCACCGCCACCTCGCCGGCGGCCGGCGACAGCCGGTCGGGGTACGGGTGGTCGACCGGGAGCGGCACCTCCGGCGGGGCGCCGGCCAGCTCGGCCGGCCAGAAGTCCTCCGCCTCGGCGTGGCCGCCCGCGTCGGCGTGCTCCCGCTCCCAGAGGGCGAAGTCCGCGTACTGCAGGGGCGGCTCGACCGACACGGCCGGCCGGCCGGCGCGCAACGCCTCGTAGTCGGCGGAGATCTCGTCGAAGAGCAGCCGGAACGACCAGCCGTCGACGATCGCGTGGTGCGCCACCAGCGCCAGGACGTGCCGCTGCGGGGCGAGCCGCAGCAACGTGGCACGGGTCAGCGGGCCACGGTCGAGCGGCAGCGGGGTGCGGGCGTGCTCCCGCAGCGCGGCCCGGGCCGCCGCCTCCCGGTCCGCCTCCGGCAGCCGGTCCAGGGGCACGACCTCGAGGGCGGTCGCGGGGACGTCGTCGTCGATCACCTGGATCGGTCGCCCGCCGTTGGCCCGGAAGGTGGTGCGCAGGATCTCGTGCCGCGCGACCGCCGCGGCCCAGGCCCCGTCGAGCGCGGCCACGTCCAGCGGGCCGTCCAGCCACACCGCCCATCCGACGTGGTAGGTCGGCTGGCCCGGGTCCAGCTGGTCGAGCAGCCACATCCGTCGTTGCGCGGCCGACGTCGGGAACTCGAAGACGGCCATCTCAGCGCCCCCGCCCGTCGACCGCGACGACCCGCAGTTCGGCGGTGTACCGGCCGTCGGGCCCGGTGAGCCAGAGCTGGTCCGGCGCCGGCAGCATCTCCACCACGCTCACGGTGGCGTCGTCGCCGGCGTGCCGGCGGGCCCGGCGGACCGACCGGGACACCAGGTCGACCGAGGCGAGGCTGGTCAGGTCGGCGTGCACCGGCTTCCGCTCGCCCGCGCAGCGCAGGAACACGTGGCGCGGCAGGCAGTGGGCGGCGGCCCAGGCCCGCGCCTGCCGGAACCGCAGCGCCTCGTCGCGGGTGTCGGCGAAGGCCAGGTCGGCGGCGGTGAACGTCCACGCCTCGCGGCTGACCACGAGGGAGTCGATGGTGACCCTCGGCTGGTGCGCCGCCGGGGGCAGGACGCGGAAGAGCTGGGACAGCCCGGCGCCGACCACGTCGCCGAGGACGTGCATCAGGTCGACGTCGAACCGCCCGTCGCGCGACCGTACCCGCAGCCCGCCCGCCGTGGCGACCAGGTCGCACTCGCCGACGCGCAGGCTCCGGCGGGGGTCGTGCCCGAACGAGTCGTGCGCGAACACCAACCGGATGTCGTCGGGCCCGGTCAACGCGTTGCTCTGCCTGGTCGGCACGCCGCCCTCCTGGCCGGTCTCGGCGGGATAGACCGCCCCGGCGCCCACGTCCCTGGCCAGCGCGGCGCGCAGCGCGTCCGCCTCCGGGTGGTAGGCCACCCAGGTGGCGTACCGCAGGGTGTTGACGCCCGGGTGCAGCTCACCGAGGACCCACTCGTCGCCGGCCCGCATCAGGTCGGGGCTGTGCTGCCGCGCGGTCGGCCAACCGGGCCGTCCCGGCGGGAAGGCGGCGGCCACGGCCGGGGCCAGCTCCGCCGCCGTGAGCCGGATCCGCCGCCGGTCCGCCGGCAGCGCCAGCACGTCGGCCCAGCGCCGGTGCAGCGCGGCGGTCAGCAGCGCGGTCAGCCGTTGCGGCGGGTGGAACAGCGCCTCGCCGGCCAGCAGCCAGAAGTCGGCCAGCGGGACGACGTCGGTGCCCAGCTCGGCGGCGCGGCGTCGGTGGATGTCCGCGCAGAGGCGCTGGTAGAGCGCCGCGCCGGCGGCGGTGAACCAGCGCGCGCTCTCCAGCACCAGGCCCAGCGCGTCGCGGATCCCGTCCAGGCCGGCCTCGCCGACGCCGACCGTGCCGGCCCGCAGGCACTCCTCGTAGACGGGGGTGCGCCCGGCGTACATCGTGCCGGCGCGCCGGGTGGCGGGAACCCCGGCCAGCCGGGTGAAGGTGGCCTCCAGGTCGGCCATCGCGGCGGTCAGCCGGTCCGGGTCGCCGGCCGCCGCGGCGAGCGCGTCCCGGGCGGCGCAGAGCTCGTCCAGGGCGGCGAGCGCGGGCCCGCGTACGGCCTCGTCGGTGACCCGGCCGAGCCGGGCCCGCATGGTCCGCTCCGGCCGGGTGTCGTGCGGCGCCACCTCCGGCTGCCAGGCGATCCGGTGGGCCGCGGCCAACGTCTCCAGCACCTCGTGCACCTCCCGCGTCGAGCGCAGTCCCGACCCCGGGTCGGCCAGCACGGCGCTGGCGACCTCGTTCGCGTCGCGGACCTCGTCGCAGGCGCGCAGCACCGCCGCCTCGGCGTCGGTCAGCGCCACCGGCGGGGCGAGCGGCACCCGCAGCGTCGTCCCGGCCAGCTCCAGGAAGGGCATGAGGCGGGGCACGAGCCACGGGCGCAGCCGGACCGCGTACGGGGCCAGCACCGCGGCGACCGCCCACCCCTCCAGGTAGACCGTCCGCCCGGCGAGGAGCGCCGGTGGGTCCGCCGGGTCGACCCGCACGCCGGCGCCCGGCTCGATCCGCGCCCAGCCGACCGGCCCGAAGAATCCGATCGTGTCGTTCTTCGCGCAGTAGCGCTGGAGGTAGCTGGTGACCAGCGCCTCGTGCTGGCGGTGCTTGGTGTTGCGGGTCGGGGCGCCGGGGCCCCGGCGCAGCAGCGCGTCGACGCCGGTGCGCAGCGCGTGCGGGTTCTGCCAGGCCACCGCCTCGCGGAACCGGGGGTGGGACGCCACCGCGTGCAGCGCGCCCGCGAGCCGGCCGACCGCCTCCGGGTACGCCGCCGCGTACGCCGCCTCGGCGTGGGCGATGCCGGCCGGGTCCCCGGCGGCCCGGGCCGCCACCACGCCGTCCGCGGCGGCGGCGAGTTCCGCGTCACCGAGCGGGGCCAGCAGGTCGACCGGGAGTCCCGCGCCCCGCAGGCAGACGGTCCGCCACAGGGCCCATCCGTCGGTCAGCCGGGCCAGGTGCGCGGGCCGGTCCTGCCCGGTCCGGTGCGCCGCCCGGTCGCGGCGGCGCAGGGCCGGCCCGGTCGCCACCCGCCCGCCGGTCGCCGCGTCGATCGCCGCCGCCGTCGCGGCCAGCGTCGGCGCCCGGTAGAACGGGCCCACGCCCAGCTCCACGCCGAACGCCTCGCGGATCCGGAACATCAGCCGGGTGACCGTCAGCGAGTTGCCGCCGAGGGAGAAGAAGCTGCTCTCCCGCCCGATGCTCTCCGGCGGGCGCCCGCCGGGCAGCAGCCGGGCCCAGACCCCGGCCAGTCGGTGTTCGGTCGGCGAGGCGGGCCCGGCGACGTCCGGATCCCGCTCGGCGGGGTCGGGCGCCGGCAGCGCCGCCCGGTCGACCTTCCCGTACGCGGTCAGCGGCAGCCGGTCGAGGACGGCGAACGCGGCCGGCACCAGGTGGGCCGGCAGCCGGGCGGCGACGTGGTCACGCAGGCTCGCCGGCGTCGGGACCGCCGCGCCGGCCGGGGTGACGTAGCCGACCAGGTGCCGCTCCGGCCCGTCGCCCCGGACGCACACCGCCGCCGCGGCGACCTGCGGGTGCGCCCTGAGCACCGCCTCCACCTCGCCCGGCTCGACCCGGAACCCCCGGATCTTCACCTGGTCGTCGCGGCGGCCGAGGAACTCCAGCACCCCGTCCGCGCGCCAGCGGACGACGTCACCGGTCCGGTAGAGGCGCCCGCCGGGCACCTCCGGATCCGGCACGAACGCCCGGGCGGTCGCCGCCGGGTCACCGAGGTAGCCGCGGGCCAGCCCGTCGCCGCCGGTGTGCAGCTCGCCCGCGACCCCGACCGGCACCGGCCGACCGCCGTCGTCGAGCACGTGGACGGTGGTCTGCGGCACGGGACGGCCGATCGGCACCCGGTCGCCCACCGGGCCGGGGCCGCTCATCAGGTGGCAACTGGTCAGCGTCGTGTTCTCGGTCGGCCCGTACGCGTTGACCAGCGGCAGCCCGCCGCGCGCGGCGAGCACGGCGCGGACCGCGCCCGGGTCGGCCACGTCCCCGCCGGTGAGCAACTGCCGGACCTCCGCCAGCGCGGTGACGTCCTCCTCGGCGAGTTGCCGGAAGAGCCCGGCGGTGAGGAAGGCGACCGTGATCCCGCCGGCGCGGATCAGCGCGGTCAGCCGGGCGAGGTCCACCGGGTCCGGCGGCGCGACCACCGCCGTGGCGCCGGTCAGCAGCGCGCCCCAGATCTCCCAGGTGGATGCGTCGAACGCGGTCGGGGCGAACTGGAGCACCCGCTCGCCGGGGCCGAGGGTGGCGAAGTCCGGGCCGGTCACCAGCCGCACCACGCCCCGGTGGGTGATCCCGACCCGCTTGGGTGTCCCGGTCGAGCCGGAGGTGTGCAGGACGCAGGCGAGCTGCGCCGGGTGGATCCGCCCCGGTGGCGGGCCGGGCGGCGCCGGTTCCGCGGCCCGCGCGTCGACGTCCAGCACCCGGACCGGGCCCAGGTCCGGCAGGCCGGCGGCGGCCTCGCCGGTGGTCAGCAGCAGGCGGGCGCCGCTGGCGGCGAGGAGGCCGGCGATCCGGGCCGGTGGGGCGGCCGCGTCCACGGGCAGGTAGGCCCCGCCGGCCTTGAGCACGCCCAGCAGGGCCCGGATCAGCGGTTCGCCCCGGGGGAGCAGCACGGCGACGGGGGCCTCCCCGGTCACCCCGTACCGGCGCAGCGTCCAGGCCAGCCGGTCGGCCGCCCGGTCCAGCTCCGCGTACCCGACCGAGCGGTCGCCGACCACCAGCGCGGTGGCGGCCGGATCGTCGGCCACGCGGGCCGCGAAGACCTCGGGGACCGAGGCGTCGCGGGGGTAGGGCCGCCGGGTGGCGTTCCACGCGGCGCGCAGCGGCGCCTCCCCGGCGGCGCCGAGATCCAGGTCGGCCAGGCGGGCGTCCGGCCGCTGGGCCAGTTCGCGCACGGTGTGGTGCAACTGCGCGAGGATTCGCCGCGCCGAGGCGGCCAGCAGCCTGGTGTCGTCCCACACCACGCCCAGGCGCAGTTCCGGTTCGTCGAAGGCGTGCACCGTCAGCGGGTAGCCGGGCATGCGGTGCACCCGCGCCGAGCGCCGGGCCGCCTCCGGCCCACCCTCGGCCAGGGCGTTGGCCAGCCGCTGCCGTTCGAACACCAGCAGGCTGTCCAGCAGCGGCGTGTCGGGTGTCAGGCCCGCCTGGTCGAGGATGGTGTGCATCGGCGTGAGCTGGTGCTCGCGGATTCCCCGGATCCGGTCGGCCACGTCGGCGAGGAGCCGCCGTACCGTCCATCCCGGATCCAGCCGGACCCGCAGCGGCACCGTGTTGAGCAGCAGCCCGACGATCCGGTCGGCGTCCGGGACGCTGTCGTACCGGCACGACCTGGTGACCGCGAAGGTGACGTCGTCGACCCCGCCGTAGCCGCCGCGCAGCAGCGCCCAGGCCGCGTGGACCACGGCGCCGACCCCGACGCCGACTGCGGCGGCGGTGGCGCGGAGCCGGTCGGAGTCCGGTCGGCTCAGGGCGACCTCGTGCGAGGCCGGCACGCCGCGCGCGCCGGGGTCCGCGTCGAGGCGGCCCGGGAGCGCCCGGGGCGTCGGGGCGCCGACGAGGTACCCCTTCCAGAAGGTGTCGCCGACGCTCGGGTCGCGGCTGCCCCACCAGCGCACGAAGTCCGCGAACGGCGGCCGGCGTGGCGGGTCCGGCAGCCGGCCGGCGCGCCGCGCGGCGTAGTCGGCGAGGACCTCGTCGAGCAGCATCCGGGTGGAGCGGCCGTCGAGGATCGCGTGGTGGAAGGTGAGTACGACGTGGTGGTCGCCCAGCGTGGTGACCCGGAGCAGGGGTGCCCGGGCGACGTCGAAGGGCTCGTGCCGGTCGGTGGGCAGGAAGTCGGCGAGCGCCGTCTCCCGCCACCGCAGGTCCGGCGCCACGCTGGGCCGGACGACCTGCACCACGCCGTGGTCGCCGTCGATCTCGAAGGCCGTGCGCAGCACCGCGTGCCGCCGGGTCGCGGCCTGCCAGGCGGCGGTGAACGCGTCCCGGTCCGGCGGGGCGTCCCACCTCATCGTGACCTGCTGGACGTCCACCCCGCCGGCGGGCTGCCGGAGGGTCTGCAGCACCATCCCGCGTTGCACGGCGAGGGCCGGATACCGCTGGAAGCTGTCGTTCATGCGCCCTCGTCCGGTGGCGGCGTCAGCCGGTGGCGGCGTTTTCGTCCATCCAGCGCCGCAACGACAGCGGCCGCATGTCCGTCCACACCTCGTCGATCCGGGCGAGGCACTCGCCGCGCGACCCGGTGAAGCCCTCGCGCCGCCAGCCTGCGGGCAGCTCCCGGTCGTCCCACCAGATCGAGAACTGTTCCTCGTCGTTCACGACCACGGCATACGTCCGGGTGTCGTCGTCGTCAGCGCTCATCGGACCCCCTTCGCCGGGAAAGGATTTCAGCCGCGTCGATTCCGTGTCAAGGATCGGTCGATCTTCCGACGTCAGGCGGAGGTGGGTCGTACGGCGTGCTCGGAGTCCGGTGTGGACGCCCCCGGCGGCGCGGCGTCGCCCCCGCCGATCCGGGGCGTGCGGGCGACCCAACCGACGGCCGGGCCGGCGGCGAGCGCGCAACCCACGAAGATCGCCGCGACGACCCACCAGCCCCAGCCGCCGGTCTGGATCGCGAGGAGGGTGAGGCCGACCGGCGCGAACACGTCCGCCGTCGAGCTGATCGTCTGTGCCGTGCCGAGGTACACCCCGCGCGACGCGGCGGGCGGCACGTTGGTCTGGACGAACCAGAGCGCCGCCGAGAACCACAACTCGGTGGTGGTCACCAGCACCACGACGCCGAGGAGCGCGACGACGGTCCACGCGCCGCCGGTCCGGCCCGCGAGCGCGGCCACCGGGCAGGCGACCGCGGTGACCAGGGCGCCCCGGCGGATCAGGCGGGCCGCGCCGGCAAGCGAGTCAGCGCCGCGCGCCGCCGGCACCTGTAACGTGATCACCAGCACCGTGTTGAGGGCCAGCATCGCGCCGAGCAGCGGCTTGGGGGCGTCGGTGTGGGTGATCGCCCAGAGCGGCAGGATCTCGACGAGGATCACCGCGTGGAACATCATGACGGCGAGGAGCGCGGCGGTCGTGACGTAGGGGAGGTCCTTGAGGACCGCCCACCGCGAGGCGGTGGCCGCCCGGCCGTGGCGCACCACCGGGGCGGCCGGGAGCCGGGTCACCAGGCCCGCGTTGAGCAGTGACAACGCCGCGTTGAGCAGCACCATGGCGACGAGCGCGGCGGCGGAGTCGAACGCCAGCGCGAGGGCGCCGAGCCCGGTGCCGGCGGTGAACCCGGCGTTGAGGTACGAGCGCGCGTAGGCCATCGTCCGCACCCGGTCCCCGGCTGGCATGGCGTCGGCGGTGTAGATGGTGCGTCCGGCGTTGGCGAACGAGTCGGTGGCGGCGGCCACCACCATCAGCACCACGAAGCCCGCGAACGACGTCACGAGCGGATAGGCGGCGAACGTCAGCGCCGAACCGAGCGCGCCGACGGCCCAGGACCGCTGCCCACCGATCCGGTCGGCCAGCGCGCCCAGCGGCAGCGAGGTCACCACCCCGGCGAGCCCGGCGATCGAGAAGCCCACCCCGATCTGCACCGCGCTGAGCCCGAGGACCTCGGTGAAGAAGACGATGCTGCCGGTGAGGAAGGTGCCGCTGCCGACGGCGACCATGGCGGACTGGTACGCGATGGCCCGGGGCAGCCCGGGCGGCGGCAGGAGCCGGGACACGGCGAATCGGTGACCGTCCATGGTGCCGGTCAGGCTACCCGGACGGCGGTCGCGCCGGGACCGTCACGCCGCGCCGTCCGCGCGCAGCACGAGCCGGTCGGTGGTCCTCTCCCCGATGTACGTCAGGTCGGCGTCCCACCCGAGCCCGGGCACGGCGGGCACCCCGACGAGCCCGTCGGTGCTCACGATCGGGCGGGTGGTGACGTCGCGGGCGTAGTACTTGTCGGAGCCGGAGACGTCCGAGGGGAGCGTGAAGCCGGCGAGTGCGCTCAGCGCGACGTTGGCGGCCCGGCCGATCCCGAACTCGTGCATGCCGCCGCACCAGACCGGGACGCCGTGCTCGCGTGCGAGGTCGTGCGCCCGGACGGCGTGGGTCAGCCCACCCATCCGCGAGACCTTGACGTTGAGGACGCGTACGGCGCCCAGGCGGAGCGCGGTGACGAGGTCGTCCACCTCCTCCACCGACTCGTCGAGGCAGACGGGGGTGTCGATGCGGGCCTGGAGGGCGGCGTGCGCGACGAGGGCCCGGGGGGCGAACGGCTGCTCGATCATCAGCAGGCCCAGGCCGTCGAGTTCCGCCAGGACCGCCCGGTGCTCGGGGACGTCCTGGTAGGCGCCGTTGGCGTCGACGTGCAGCGGCACGTCCGGGTGTGCCGCGCGGACGGCCCGCACCGGTTCGACGTCCCAGCCGGGCGCGATCTTGAGTTTGATCCTGCGGTAGCCCTCGTCGACCCGCAGCCGCACCTGCGCGAGGAGGTCGTCCACGGTGGGCTCGATGCCCAGGGAGACGCCCGCCTCGACGCTGCCGCGCGTGCCGCCCAGCGCGTGCGCGAGGGAGGTGCCCTCGGCGGCCGACCACAGTGCCCAGGCGGCGACGTCGAACCCGGCGCGGGCGAAGTGGTTGCCCCGGACCCTGCCGAGCGCCGCGGCCAGGTCCGTCGGGTGCTCCCAGGCGGTCCGCAGGACCAGCGGCGCGAGGTAGTCCCGGGCGACGGCCCAGCAACTCTCGACGGTCTCGGCGCCGTAGAACGGGCCGCTCGGCGACGCGATCTCGCCCCACCCCACGGCGCCGTCGGTGTCGGTGAGCGTGACCAGGACGTGCTCCAGTTCGCGCTTGGCGTGGGAGCTGGTCTGGAACCGGCGCACGAGCGGCAGGCGGACCCGGCGCAGCTCCACCACCTCGATCCGCCTCCGGCCGGTCACGGCTGCTCCGCGTAGAGGCCGAGTTCGGCGGCGAGGGCGTCGCGCTCGCGCAGGCGGCGCCCGGCCCCCTTCGAGCTGGCGATGGTCAGGGTGGCGAGCAGGTGCAGCGCGAGCACCACCGAGGTGGGGGAGTTGGCGTACGAGGCGCTGTCGGTGCCGATGACGATGCGGGCGGCGGCGCTGTCGGCCAACGGCGCGTCCTCGGCGTCGGTGACGAGGACCAGCCGGCCGCCGTGGCGGACGTACGCGGAGGCGACGTCGATGGTCTCGCGCCGGTAGCGCGCCATGCAGACGGCCACGAGCAGGTCGCCCTGCCGGATGTCGCTGAGCACGTCGAGGGAGCGCAGCGCCGCGCCGTCGACGAGGTGGACGCCGGAGAGCCCGGCACTGAGGTCGGCGGCGAGCAGGGACGCGTAACCGAGCGACTTGCCGTGGCCGAGCAGGTACCGGCGTCGGGCCGACACGATGAGCGCCGCGGCCCGTTCGATCGCGTCCTGCTCGGCGGCCCACGCCAGCGCCCTGGCGAACTCGGCGCGTTGCTGCTCCAGGACCCGCTGCTTGAGCACCTGCGCCGACCTGCGCTGCACGTTGCGGTCGAAGCGCTCCGCGGGCGTCGATCTCGTCGTGGTCATGCCTCGTCCCGTTCGAACAGGTAGCTGACGCGGCCGGGGGTGTCCGCCCGCCGCGTGACGCCGACGAGCCGCCCGCCCGCGGCGAACCGGCCGGCCAGCTCCCGGCGCAGCCGCGCGCGGTCGTCGGGCCCCGACGCGGCGGTACGGTCGTCGGCGGGCGAGTCCACGGCCGCGTGCCCGGGCGCGGGCGCCGGGGTGGCGCCCCCGGCCCGGTCGAGGTCCCACCGGACCAGGACCCGGTCGCTGCCGCCGTCGTCGTAGAAGTCGGGCAGGAACCGGATCCCGACGGCGCCCAGCACGTTCAGGTTGAAGTGGGCGTTGCGCAGCGCGTACGGGTCGAAGGTCCACCGCATCGTGTGCGCGCCCGCGCGGCGTGGGGCGTCGGCCTGGGCGTGCTTGAGCAGGCGGCCGACGCCGCGCCCCTGCGCCCGCGCGTCGACGACCGCGGCCTGCGAGTAGTGGTAGAGCTCGCCGTGCTCGACGCCGGTGAAGCCGTAGCAGAAGCCGACGAGCAAGCCGTCCTCGTCGAACGCGCCGACCGCGGTCCCGGCGTTCTCGCGCAGCGCGGCCAGGAGGCGGGGGCTGACGGCGTGCTCGGGGCCCTCGTAACCGAAGACGCTCCGGTAGAGCGCCGATGCCGCCGTCCACTCGGCGAGCCCGGCGAGGTCACGGGCCACGATCCTGCGGGTGCCACCGACCATCGACCTCACCCCTCAACAAGATAGCGATCGTATGTCGCTCATGCTGCCGCACGAATCGCTCGTTGACAAGGTGTCGAGTCGAACATAGTGTCCGTATGTGTCGTACTCATCGCCGGATCTCAATGACGCGCTCGCCGCGCTGCACCGCTACACGCTGCACGAGTCACCGACCGGTGACCGCCGGGCGCTGGCCGCGCTGGCCGACGTGCTCGACGCGGACGCCGCGCACGCCGGCTTCGACACCGCCCGGGAGTCGCACCCCGGCGGCGACCATCTGGTCTGGACCCTTCCGGCGCGGGGGGTCCCGGGCGACCCGGTGCTGCTGCTGACCCACTACGACACCGTCTGGCCGGTCGGCACGCTGTCCACCATGCCCTGGTCCGTCGAGGGGGACACCGTTCGTGGCCCGGGGGTGTACGACACCAAGGCCGGGATCGTCGCACTGCTCGCGGCGGCGGCCCGCGTCGCCCGGCAGGGCGCCCCGCACCCCGAGATCAGGGTCGTCGTCGTCGCCGACGAGGAGACCGGCTCGCCCACCGCCACCGGGCTGGTCCGGGCCGAGGCGGCGCGGGCCCGCGCGGTGCTCGGCCTGGAACCGCCGCATCCCGGCGGCGACCTCAAGACCGGCCGGCGCGGCAGCACCCGGGTCCGCATCGAGGTCACCGGGGTCGAGGCACACGCCGCGCTCGACCCCGACGCCGGCGTCAACGCCATCGACGAGCTCGTCGACCAGCTCGTGCGGGTCCGCGCACTCGTCGCGGACCGGCCGGTCCTGCTCAACGCCGGCACCGTCGCGGGCGGAGGGCGTACCAACGTGGTCGCCGGCGAGGCCCACGCCGACCTCGGGCTGCGCTTCACCGACCCCGAGAACGAGGACGCCGTCCTCACCGGCCTGAAGTCGCTGCGACCGGTGCGCGATCGCGCCCGGCTGGCCACCCGGCTGCTCTCGCACCGGCCCACCTGGCGGCCGGACGAGGCGGGGGCGGACCTGCTCGACCGTGTCGTGGGCATCGCCGCCGGCCTCGGTCAGCGCCTCGCCGGCCGCCCGGCGGACGGCGCCGCCGACACCAACACGACGGGTGCGCTCGGCCGTCCCACCATCGACGGGCTCGCCCCGCCCGGTGGAGGCGCGCACGCCCGGCAGGAGTGGGTCTCGGCCGCCGGCATCGGTGCGCGCAGCGACCTGCTGGCCGCCCTGCTCACCGGACTCCACGCCGCGGGCCCGTCACCTGGGGACGGCGCCTGACCCGGCGCGCGTCCTCGGCAGCCGGGACGGCCGGCGCGACCTGGCGCGCCGTGCCCGGGCCAGCGCGACCAGCCCCACGGCGACCAGAGCCAGTCCTAGTGCTCCGGCCGCCACCAGGTAGGTCCCGCCGCCGGAGCGGGCGGCCCCGGCGCCGGCGACGGCGGGGGTCGTCGGACCGGGCGTGGCGGTCGGCGCGGGGGACGGGCCGGCCGCCGGCAGCGGGTAGCGCAGGATCCCGGGCATCGTTCCCGGCGGCCGGCCGGCGGTCTCGGAGACGGTGAGCAGGGACCGCCCGTCGCGGTCGTAGGTGACCGACTCGCCCTGCGGCTCATCGGGCAGCGCGACGACCCGGGGGGTCCCGCCGGTCAGCGCGGCCACCACGTCGCCGTCGGCGACGTCGAACTCGTACGCGTCGGCGTAGGTGCGCAGGACCACCCTGCGGCCGTCCGGTGCGGTGGCGCCGCCGGTGACCGCCGTCCGGCCGAGCGCCCCGAACGGGTTGCTCGTGGTGGAGGCGGGCAGCCGGACCTGCCCCACCTTCACCAGCGGCGCCGTCGTGCCGGGGCGCAGGGCCGCGCTCGGGGCGTAGAGGTTGGCCGAGTACTTGGTCACCACCACCGGGCGGTCGTCGCCGGTCACGAGCAGGGCCTCGGCGTCGTGCGGGCCGTCCGGGTACGCCATGCGGTACAACACCGGCCGGTCCGCACCCGGCGGGAGCTTCCACACCGCGATCGTCTGCCGGGAGCGGTCGTTGTCCCCGATGTCCGCCACCCAGACCGTGCCGTCCGTGCCGACGGCGAGATCCTCGGTGTCGCGCGGACGGGACGGATAGGACACCGTCCGCACGACGGCGCACCGGTCGTCCAGGAAGAAGATCCGGCGGCGGGCCTCGTCGTCCGCCCCGTCGTTGACCATGACGAACCCGCCGTCCGTGGCGGCCATCCCGGAGATCTCGCTCAGCCGGCCACCACGCACCTCGCACACCGGCGTCCCGGGGACCGGAGCGGGTGACGGATCGGCCGCGGCCGCACCGGGGGCCGTCGTGGCCGCCAGGACGACGACCGCCCCCGCCGCGACCCGTAGCCGCCGGGTCCCGTTGCCTCGTCGCCCCACCAGCAGTCCCTTCGATGCCGGCCCGCCCCTCTGGCGCACCGGTGCCGGTCCGCGAACCGGCCACCCCTCCTGGCCGACCGGGGCGCCGGTGACCGGCCCCTCGGCCGCCCCCGCTCCGGTGGCTCGCCGGTCCTCGACGTCGACCGCGTCCAGCCGCGTGACCAGGGGGTGAGTGTATGGCCCGGGTCCCACTGTCCGGCCGCGGCCCGCCGTGCGGCCACGTGCCGGTGGGTCGCGGCGGACGACCGGGCGCGCGGCGGGATCGCGCCGCGCCCCCGACCAACCGACGGCGTACGCTGCCGCGATGACCGCACCGGCCCGCATCCTCGTCTACGCGGTCTACGGCGCCGGCAAGTCCACCCTGGCGGCACGGCTGGCCGAGCGGCTCGGGCTGCCGTGGTATCCGGTCGACGACCTGCTGTGGCGGCCCGGCTGGGTCGAGGTGCCGGTCGCGGAGCAGCGCAGCCGGATCGAGGCGATCTGCCGGCGCGACCGCTGGATCCTGGACGGGGCGTACCACGGGTGGCGGGACGTGGTGCTGGCCCGCGCCGACCTGGTCGTCGGCCTGGACTACCCGCGCTGGCTCTCCTTCTGGCGGCTGCTGCGGCGCACCGTGCGCCGGCTGCTGAGCGGCGAGGAGATCTGCAACGGCAACCGCGAGTCGCTGGGCAGCGTGCTGTCCCGGGACTCGATCCTGGTGTGGCACGTCACCGCGTTCGGCCGGGCCCGGCGGCGAATGCGCGCCTGGCAGGCCGACCCGGCCGGCCCGCCGGTGCTGCTGTTCCGCTCCCCGGCGGCCCTGGACCGCTGGCTGGCCGACCTGACGCGGCAATGAGGACGCGCCGGAAGCCCGTCGGCTGAGCGCGCGGGCGACGGACGCGGCGACCGCGCGGACGACGACGGCGGCGCAGGGCGATGATGTACAACCCTTGCGCACAGACGGTACCGTGACGGTCGCGATGGGTGCGGGGCTCGTCGAGCCCGGCTCGTCGTCGGCCGGCGCCGGCGCGCCGGTTCGGAGATCGCAGGCGGTGTCGGGCTCCGGGGAGGGCAGGTGTCGGTCTCTCGGCCGATCGCGCGACGGCAGAACGACGAGCCGTCCCTGACCCTGCTCCGCGCCATCGCGGTGGTCCACCGGAGCACCCAGCACGCGCAGGCGCTGAGCCTCGTGCTCTCGGCGGTGGTCGCCGCCCTGGGCCTGCTGACCGTGGCGTTCCCGGCCGCCGCCGCGCCGGTGGCGCTCGTCGGCGCGGCATGGGCGGTGGTCTACGCGACGGCGATCGTCCCGTGGGCGGGCCGGCACCTGCGGACGAGCGCCACCCTCCAGGAGATGTTCGACGTCCGGCTGTTCGACCTGCCGTGGAACCAGGTGGCGGTCGGCGACCGGCTGTCCGAGGACGAGGTGAGTCGGCTGAGCCGCCGGTTCCGCGGCCGGGAGGAACGACTACGCGACTACTACCTCGTCGCGGCGCTTCCCGCTCCCCTCGACGTCCTGTTCTGTCTGGAGCAGAACCTCGCCTGGGGCTCGCGCGTGCGTCGCCGGTTCGCCCACCTCATGATCGCCGTGGTGGTGCTCTGGTGCGCGGTCGGAGTCCTGCTGGCCATCGCCGAGGGCAGCACGGTCGTCCAGCTGATCAGCGGGTGGCTGATCCCGTCGCTGGGCCTGCTGCTGCTGTGCGTGGACACCTACCGGGCGCAGATGTCGAACACCGACGAGCGCACCCGCGTCCTCGGCCTGCTGCGGGCCGTCAGCGCGGACGCGGGCTCCCCGCCGGCGGTGTCCGGGCCGGAGTTCGTCGGGTTCGCCCGGCAGATCCAGGACGTGCTGTTCCACATCCGACGGCAGCAGCCACGGATGCCGTCCTGGTTCTTCTGGCGGTTCCACGACAGTGACCTGGTGGACTTCCGCTTCAGAATGAGAGAGCTCGAGGCCGGCGTCGGCCGCGGCGACCAGGTGGCCCGACAGCCGAGCCCTCACTAGGAGCGCGGACCGTCGCATGAGGGAGGCGGGTGCCGCCAGGAAGTCTCCGGTGCCGACCGACCCCGCCGTCAGGAGCCGCCGGCGGACCGGTCGCGCCGGAACCGGGGTCAGGCGTGCCGAAGGGCGGCATGGGCCGCCGCCAGGCGCTGCGTGTCGTCGCGGTCCGAGTCGTCCCCCGAGCACTCGTCGGCCCATTCGAGCAGGCGGTGCAGGTGGGCGTCCGGGGCCGTGACGACACGAGGGCTGCCGACGACGACCTCTCCGCCGGCCCCGTCGACGGTGACGAGCGTGCCTTCCGGGAAGGTCCGTCCGCCGGCGCGCACGCAGGCGCCGGCGACGTCGACCGTGAGACCGGTGGCTCCCACGACCGCCGGTTTGCCCATCGCCCGCGCCACCACCGCGGCGTGACTGGCCGGGCCGCCGCGGGCGGTGACGATTCCCGCGGCGGCGGCGAGGCCGTGCATGTCCAGCGGGGACGTGTGGGGACGGACCAGGATGACCGGGCCGCCGCCAGCCATCCGGACCGCCCGGTCGGAGGTGGTCACCACCCTGCCGACCGCGACGCCCGGACAGGCGCCCAGCCCACGGACGACCACGTCGATCCCGTCCGTCGGATCGATCCGGGGCGCGCGAGCGTGGTGGAGATGCTGCGGGGACACCCGGAGCACGGCCTCGCGGCGACTGATCACCGTCTCGTCGGCCAGGTCGACGGCGGCACGAACGGCGGCGCGTCCGGCGAGGCCACCGGGGCGCACCTGGAGGAGCCACAGCCGGCCTGTCTCGTAGGTGAACTCCACCCCACAGGCATCGCGGTGGTGCCCCTCGATCCGAGTCATGGCCGCCAGGAGGTCGGCCCACACCGCCGGTTCCCGCTCGGCCAGGTCCGGCAGCGGCCGGGTCGTCGACCTCCCCGAGACGACGTCGTCGCCCTGGCGGCCGAACAGCACCTCGCCGAAGGGAACCGGCTCACCGGTGCTGGGATTCCGACTGAACGCGACGCCGGAGCCACTGTTCTCGTCGCGGTTGCCGAACACCATCGCCTGCACGGTGACGGCCGTGCCGGCATCGTGCGGTATGCCGTGCAGGTCGCGGTAGGTCGTGGCGCGCGGCGTGTGCCAGGACGAGAGGACGGCCCGGACGGCCATCCGCAACTGCCGCGCCGCATCGTCCGGGACCGCCGCGTCGGCCTGCTCGCGAACGAGCGCCTCCACGCCCCGGATCGCCGCGGCGAGACGCGCCTGCGCACCGCCGGCCGCGCGGCGGGTCGCCTCGCGTACGACCGCGTCCAGCCGTTCCGCGCTCAGCCCGAGCACGGTGCAGGCGAAGCTGGACAGGAACCGCAGGCGCGAGTCGAGCGCGAACCGTGGGTCGCCCGTCTCGGCCGCCAGCCCCGCCGTGGCCGCGGTGGTGAGGCCCAGGTTCAGCGTCGTGCTCATCATGCCGGGCATGGGGGCACCGCCGCCCGAGCGGACCGACACCACCAACGGCCGGTCCGGCCCGCCGAGGCGTCGCCCGGTGGCGGACTCCAGACCGGCGACGGCGGAGGCCAACTCGGCCTCGAGGTCGTCGGGCAGGCGCCCGTCGCGGAGAAAGGCGCGGCAGGCCGCGGTGCCGATGACGAACCCGGGCGGTACGGGAAGGCCGAGGCGTCGCAGGACGACGAGGCCGTGTCCCTTGCCGCCGAGCACGTCGGCTGACTCGCCGACCTCCGCCGACAGCGGGTGGATCCAGGTCATGCGGGTAGCCTGTCGTGGTGCCATGCCTGCCTCATCCGACCAGTACGGACCTGCTGGTCCTGCACACCCTGCGCTGCATCGGGTTCGCGAGTCCCGGGCGGGTGGCCGAGGCGACCGGGCTGTCCGAGTCCGATGTCGAGTCGGAGCTGATCGATCTGGCGGTCGCCGGCCTGGTCACGCGTGTTCCGGGCGACCTCGGCGGATGGGGTCTCACCGGGGCGGGCCGGGCCGCGGACGCCGAACGCGTCGCCGTCGAGCTGGACACCGCCGGCGCCCGCGCCGCCGTGGCCACGGCGTACGACGATTTTCTGCTGCTCAACCCCGAGCTGCTCGATCTCTGCACCGCCTGGCAGATGCGATCCGTCGACGGGCTCGCGATTGCCAACGACCACGCCGATCCCGCTCACGACCGCCGGGTCCTGGACCGACTCACCGAGTTCCACCGGCGGGCGGACGTCGTCTGCGTGCGGCTGGCCGTGGCGCTGCCGCGCTTCCAGCGCTACCGAGCCCGCCTCACCCACGCCCTCACCCGCGCGGCGTCCGGCGCGTCGGAGTACGTGACGGACGACCTCGCGTCCTACCACGTCGTCTGGTTCCAGCTGCACGAAGACCTGCTCGTCACTCTCGGCCTGCCACGTCACTGAGTCGGCCCGACCCTATCGGAGGGCGCGCCCGCCACGCCGACACCGGCCAGCGGACAGCCGGGCGGGGGTGTTCCTCACGACCGGCCGGCGGCCCCGGTGAGGTGCACGGATGGACGTACACCATTGCCTCGGTCCTCGTGATCACCTAGGTTTCACACGATCGCACCCAGCCGCACCGAGCACTCCCCGGCTCTGGCGAGGCAGCGGGACCCCTCATCGCGCCGCTGAAGTGACCTAGGAGCTCACCGTGGCACAGCCTGCCCGAAGAACGTTCCCCTCCCGTTGGCGGGCACCGGCCCGTCTGGTCGCGGCGGCCGCGGCGAGCACCATGCTGCTCGCCGTCGCCCCCGTGCCCGCCGCCGCGGCGCCCTCCCGCGCACCGCTGCCGGCCAGCCGGCAGGCGCCCGAGGCGCCGCCCCGACCGGCGGCCGGCCTGCCGCAGCCGGCGAGCGGGCTCTGGCTGGTCAAGATGGACAAGCCGTCGTTGGTGGCCGCCACGCGGGGCACCAGGGCGCGCGCGGGCAGGGTCGACACCCGGTCCGCGGCGAGCACCCGCTACGCCGGGGAACTGGCGCAGCGGCAGGACACCCTGGTGGACGAGATGGAGGCCGCCCTGGGGCGCTCCGTGCGCGTCGCCCACACCTACCGCAACGTGGTCAACGGCCTGGCGGTCGCGGTCAGCGCGGACGAGGCGGCGAAGTTGTCCGGCCTGCCGGGGGTCAGCGCGGTCGTACCCGACGAGGTCCTGGAGCTGACGACCGACACCAGCAACGCGCTGATCCAGTCGCCCGCGGTGTGGGAGGGCAGGACGGCGGAGAACGTCGGCACCCGTGGCGAGGGTGCCATCGTGGGGATCCTCGACTCGGGCATCAACCCCGAGCACCCGTCGTTCGCGGCCGTGGACGGCGACGGCTACCGGCACACCAACCCGTACGGCGCGGGCACGTACACCGGCGTCTGCGCCCCGACCCATCCCCAGCACAAGGCGATCTGCAACGACAAGCTGATCGGCGCCTGGTCGATGGTCGGCACCGACGCCCGGGACGACAACGGCCACGGCAGCCACACCGCCTCGACCGCCGCCGGCAACCGGCACGAGGCGACCATGACAGTCGGCACCAGCACGCACAGGATCACCGTTTCCGGGGTCGCGCCGCGGGCCAACGTCATCTCCTACAAGGTCTGCATGGCCCTCGGTTGCCTCTCCTCGGCGACGATCGCCGCCGTGGACCAGGCGATCGCCGACGGCGTGGACGTCCTCAACTACTCGATCTCCGGTCGCGACGACCCGTGGAAGGACCTCGTCGACCAGGCGTTCCTGGAGGCGTACTCGGCCGGCATCTTCGTCGCCGCCTCCGCCGGCAACAGCGGCCCAGGCGCCAGCACCGTCGCGAAGACCGCGCCGTGGAACATGTCCGTGGCCGCGGTCAGCCACGAGCGGGTCATCGCCCACCGGCTCGACGTGACGGGCCCGACGCCCGTCCCGGCGGCGCTCACCGGCATCGCCGCCGTCACCGGGGAGAACTCGCCGAACCCGCCCATCGAGGGTGAGATCCGGTACTCCGGCGCCGTCGACGCGAACAACGTGCAGGCCTGCGTTCCGTTCCCGGCAGCGGCGTTCAGCGGCAAGGTCGCCCTGCTGCCCCGGGGCGGCTGCGACTTCTCCGTGAAGGTCAAGAACGCCACCGCCGCCGGCGCGACCGGCGTGGTCGTGCACAACCAGTACAGCGGCCCGCCGATCACGATGGGCGCGCTCGCCGGGACCACCATCCCCGCCGTGATGGTCTCCCTCGCCGACGGGCAGCGGCTGCGCGACCACGCGGCGGCCACCGACGGCCCCGTCACCGTGCGCGTCGACCCCGGCAGCGAGGTGCTGCGCGACGGCGACTGGACCGACGTCGTGGCCGACTTCAGCTCGCGCGGACCCAGCAAGTTCGACATGCTCGCGCCCACCGTGGCGGCCCCGGGCCGCAACATCCTCGCCGCCACCATGGCGGCGAAGGACAACCCGGCCACGTACGCCTTCATGCAGGGCACGTCCATGTCGTCGCCGCACGTCGCCGGCGCCGGCGCGCTGCTGGCGGCGCTCCACCCCGACTGGTCGCCGACGCGGATCCGGTCCGCGCTGGCGGTCACCGCGGACCGCGACGGGTTGGTCAAGGAGGACGGCCGCACGCCGGCCGACGCGTTCGACATCGGTTCCGGCCGGATCAACCTGGCCCAGGCCGCCCGGACCGGCATCGTGCTCGACGAGACCGCCGCGAACTTCGTCGCGGCCAACCCTGACGCCGGTGGCGACCCGCAGACGCTGAACCTGCCGGCCGTCGTCGAGCACCACTGCCTCAAGGTCTGCACCTTCACCCGGACGGTGTCCAGCGTGGCCAAGGTGGCCGCGACCTACCAGGTGGCGCCGCAGGCCCCGACCGGGGCGCGGATCACGGTTGCGCCGACGCAGTTCACCCTGGCGCCCGGCGCCAGCCAGCAGTTGACCGTCACCGTGGACGTCACCGGGACCGCCCGCAAGAACTGGCTCTTCGGCGCGATCAACCTGACCACCGACGCCCGGCACGCGCCGGACGGGCAGCCGATCGCCCAGGCTCACTTCCCGGTCGCCGTCCTTCCCGCGGCCCCGGACCTGACGGTCGACAAGACCGAGCTGAGCTCCAGCATGGACGTCGCGCAGAGCGAGAGCCACACCGTCAAGGTGGGCAACGCCGGCGGCGCCGAACTCACCTGGCGCGCGACCGGCGACGGCGCCGACTGCGCCTGGCCGACCTGGGTCAAGGTGACCCCGGCGCAGGGCACCCTTGGCGCGTTCAAGAGCCAGGACATCCAGATCACGCTCGACTCGACCGGCCTGGACGACGGTGGCGTGTTCCGGGCCGACCTGTGCCTGGCCAGCAACGACCAGGACCAGCCGACGACGACGATCGCGCTGGAACTGACGGTGGTGCCGGTGCCGAAGATCGAGGTGGCACCGAAGTCGCTCTCCGCGCGGCAGCCGGCCGGGCTGGTCACCAGCCAGAAGTTCGCGGTACGCAACGCCGGGCACGGCATGCTGGACTGGCGGCTGGACGATCCGGACGCCGGCCCGAGCGACGAGCGGATCCAGCTCCTGCGTGACGGTGTCCTGCTGATCCCCAACTCGGGCAGCGCGACCCGTGGGGTGATGGCGTTCGATCCGCAGACCGGCAAGCAGATCGACCCGCAGTTCATCCCGCACTTCAAGTTCGACCCGACCAGCAACCTCTACACGCCGTTCCAGGTCATCGCCAAGCCGGACGGCAGCGGCTTCCTCATGTCCGACCAGGTCAACTCGGTGGTCACCGAGCACGGCCTGGACGGCAGCTTCCGGCGCGTCTTCGCCCCCGCCGGCGGTGCGGGAGATCCGACGGTCATGGGCAACACCCGGGGCATCGCGCTCTCGCCGCGCGGCACCGTGCTGGTGACGGTCGCCTCCCAGGCGAACGCCAACTCGGTGGTCGAGTTCGACGCCGACGGGAAGTTCCTGGGTACGTTCGTCGCGCCAGGGGCCGACGGGTTGAAGGGACCGTGGGGCATCCTGTTCCGCGGCGACGACGTGCTCGTCTCGGCCAGCGACAGTGACGCCATCCACAGCTTCAAGAAGGACGGCTCCGCCGCCAATGCCCGCTTCTTCCAGGGGCTGAGCTGGCCCGGCCAGCTCGTGGAGCTGCCGAACGGCAACGTGCTCGCGGCGAGCTGGGGCAGCGGCTCCACCCCGGGAGTCTGGGAGATGGACCGCGACGGAAAGTTGATCGGCGTCTACACGCCGCCCGGCGGAAGCGGATACCAGGGCGTCCACCCGCTCGGTAACGGCAACATCCTGACCACCAGCTCCAAGGGGGTCCACGAGATCGACCGCTCCGGCCGCTTGGTCGAGGTCGAGAACGACAAGGGTGCTGCCCGGTTCATCACCCACGTCCGGCTGCCCGACCTGCAGCCGTGCGTGACGCCCGACGAGGTGCCGTGGCTGACGGCGTCCCGCACGTCGGCCGGCACCGGTGCCGGCCGGTCCACCGAGGTGACGCTCTCGTTGGACAGCACCGGGCTGGCCGCCGGTACCTACCGGGCCCAGCTCTGCGTCACCAGCGACGACCCCGCCAACCCGCTGGTGACGCTGCCGGTGACGCTCCAGGTCACCGACCAGACCTGCGGCCAGGTGGTGAACGGCGAGCACCGGGGTCCGCTGCCGGTCAACGGTGGGGTGACCTGCCTCGCGCCGGGTGCCACGGTGTTCGGACCGGTCAACGTCGCGAAGGGCGCGGGCCTGATCGCGCTCGATGCCAGCGTCGACGGGCCGGTGACCGCCACCGGGGCGACGGTGCTGGAGCTGACGACCAGCAGGGTCGACGGGCCGCTGTCGGTCACCGGCGTCACCGGCCGGGTCCTGATCGCCGGGACGCGGGTGACCGGCCCGGTCAGCGTGGTCGACAGCCGCACCGGCGACACGCCGGTCGTGGTCTCCGGCAACCGGATCGACGGGCCGCTGCGGTGCGTGGGCAACCAGCCGCCGCCGGTGGACGACGGGGTGGCCAACACGGTCGGCGGCCCGGCCTCCGGCCAGTGCCGCGGGTGGTGAGCGGACCGCCCCGCCCGGCCCGTCGCTGACGTGGCCACGCCCGCCGGCCGCGGGTGAGTACCCGGGCTCACGTCCCACGGCTCCGGCTCGGCCAGGCTGTACGGCATGACGTCGTCGACCCCCGCCGCCCGACCCCGCTACGCCGTCGTGCTCCTGACGGTGCTCTGGGTGGGGACCTCCCTGGCGTTGCTGTGGTGGTGTTTCACCCTCGGCATGGAGGGGTGGGCCGACCACCACTCCAACGGGGGCGGCCGGGCGGCGGAGATCGGGCGCCGCTCCGCCCGGGCGCTGCTGCTGCTCGCCGCGGTGGCGGTGGGCGGGCCGGCCGTCATCGCGCTGGTGGCGTTCGGCTGCCGGTACCCCCGCACCGCCCTGGTCTACCTGTTCCTGGCCGTCGTGCTCGCGGCGGCGCTCACGCCGGCGGTCGCGGACGCCGCCCGGACGCTCAGGCCGCCGGCCGCGCCCGTCCCGGCGCCGACGACCTGCCAGGAACACAGCGGCGGTGACAACCGCTGCCCGGGCGGCTGAGCGATCCGGCGGGGGGCGCCGGCACACGGTCGGCGACGCGGTCGACAGATTCACCCTTGGCTATGTATTGTCACTGCCTCGACCGGCGCGGCCCGACCAGCAGGGAGCATGTGATGGACCAGCTCGACCCACCCGGATGCTGTGGCGACGGCCGGGCGGTCGCCGGCGTGGACCGCCGCGCGCTCCTGCTCGGCGCCGCCCTCGGCGCGGGCGCCCTGGCCGGGCTGGCCGTCCCCGGCCGCGCCTTCGCCGCGCCCACGATCTACCACCCGTTCGCCGCGTACCCCGTCACCGGCACCTGGCAGGACCACCTGAACCGGGGTTCGCTCGGCGGGGTCGACTTCGGCATGCCGGTCGGCACCCGCCTGCCCGCCTGCGGCGCGGGCACCGTCCAGAACATCCCGTACAACGGCACGGGCGGGCACACGGTCACCATCCAGCACGCCGACGGGTACCGCAGCCAGTACATGCACCTGTCGCAGTTCCTGCTCGGCAACGGCGCGGCCGTCTCCAGCGGCACCGTCGTCGGTCTCTCCGGCGGCGCGGCCGGCGCGCCGGGCTCGGGCTCGTCCACCGGGCCGCACGTCCACTGGCACATGATCGACCCGGCCGGCGTACGCATCGACCCGCTGGCCTACATCGGGCAACAGCCCGCGCCCGGCGGCCTGCCCAAGACCCAGACCGAGTACGACGGCATCCCCGGCACCGTCTGCTACCAGCGGATGCAGAACTGGTTGCGGCTCACCGCCGGCTACACCGGTCCCATCGACGGCGTGCCCGGGCCGAACACCTACGCCGCCCTCCAGCGGGCGATGCGGGCCTACGGCTACACCGGCCCCATCGACGGTCAGCCCGGCCCGAACACCTGGCGCGCCGTGCAGCGCCTCGCCTCCGGCCACGGCTACACCGGCCCGATCGACGGGGTGATGGGGCCCAACTCGTGGCGCGGCTTCGCCCGCTTCCTCAACCAGGACAGGTGGGACTGACCGCGTCGCACCCCCGCGTCCTCGGACGGCGCCGGTCACCGAGTCGGCCGGTGCGCGGGCCGACCGGACGGCCGCCGTCGATAGGATCGGTTCCGGTGCCGTCCGTCGGGGGGTGAGGGCATGAGTGACCGGGCCGCCGACGGCCTCTTGTCGGCAGCGCTCCAGGCCGGTCCCGGCCGGCCCGGGCCGGCCGCGACGGGCAGCGTCGACGCCCTCTGGGTCGGCGGGCTGGTCCTCGCGGCCACCGGCGGTGCGCTCGCGCTGGCCGGCCTCACGCTGCCGTGGGCAGCCGTCACGCCGGCTTCAAAAAGCGGCTCCGGATACGTCGCACTGCTCTCCGACCTCCATCCCTTCGCGGCGCCGATGGCGGCTCTCGTGCTGATCGTCGTCGGAGTCGGCGTCGCGCTCAGTTTCGGGTCGGTCGGCCGGCTGTCGTCATACCTCTGGTTTCCCTACTCGACGGTCGCGGCCGCCGGGGCGGTGACTGCTCTCTTCCTGACCGTCCACCTCGTCAAGGGAACGACCCTCCTCGTGCGAGAGCCGGCCACCTACCTGCCGGAGCGGGTGACCGTGGGCGGCGTACTCCCGTCGACGGGCTGCCTGCTCTACGCCGTGGGCCTGGGCCTGGTGGCGTGCGGACTGGGCGGTTCCAGCCGGTCGCGGCAGGAGCTCGAGCTTCTCGACCTCTCGGCCGACGCCGGCAGGATGTTCCGGAGGGCGCGCGGAATCGCCTTCCCGGCCAGCGTCGTGCTCGCTGTCGTCGGAGCGGTCGCCGCCGTGGTGTCGCCCTGGTACCGGCTCGTCCCGGCGCTGGACGGCTCGACCGACCTGAACCCGCTCGGCCCTGACCGCGGCGACGTCCAGTTGTGGATCGCCGCCTACCGCGCCGGCCTGGTCGCCTGCCTGGTGCTCACCGTGCTCGCGCTGCTCGCGCCCGGCGCGGCACGTTGGTTGCGGCGTACCGGGTTGACGATGGCGGTCGCGGTCACCGTGGGCCTGATGCTGGGATACCTGTTGCTGTGGCGACCGCTGCACCCGACGGCTCACCAGGCCGGCCACGGCGCCCTTGCGCCGGGTGTCGGCCACGGGCTCGGCATCCTGACGATGGTCGCCGTCGCGCTCAGCCTCGCCCTCATGCCCACTCGCCCGTCCCGAGCCGGCCGGTCGGTCGCGGCTGGCCCCGTGCCCACCGGAGACGCGGCGCCCGGGGCCGGCATGCCGAACGACGTTCTCGTGGCCGCCCTGCTGGCGGCGGCCGCGGCCCTCTCCGCCACCTCGGACCCGCCGACGGCGCCGGAACAGGAGCAACCGACCGAGCCGGACCTGCCGGCGGCCGAGCCGCCCACCCTGGAACGGGGACCACGATGACCAGATCGCGATCCGGTACCCGTCGCACCCGGCGCCCGAGCCGACCAGCCGCAGCCCCCGAGAGCACGACCCAGCCGACGGGCGAGGACGAGAAGGCAACGGGCTGGGCGCAGCTGTCCCGGGGCACCAAGGCCCTGGCCGTGCTGGTGGCGACGACCGCCATCGCCACGGTCGTCCCCGGTGTGATCCCGTACGTCTCCGATCGCGTGCTGGACGTGCTCGGCGCGCCGCTGGTCCGGGTCGACACCGAGATCGGGCCCTCGGAAGGCGGTGTCTACCTGGCTGCCGCCGGGGCGGTCGCCGCGCAGCCTCCGGATCCGCTGCGGGACTCCCGGTTCGTGGCGGCCGGTCACTCCCCGACGAAGCTCACCCTGGAGGGCCGACGCAGCGCCGGCATCGCGGTCGTCGACATGACCGTGGAGGTCGTGGCGCGTGAGCCGGTGCGGACCGGCACCCTGTTTGCCATACCCCCGCAGGGGGACGCGGAGAACGGCGCGATGGAGGTGAACCTCGACGCCGCCATCCCCGTGGCGGCGGCGGCCGGGAGCGGTAAGCCCTACTTCGCCGCCAAGCGTGTCACGCTGGCCCGGGGCGAGGTCTGGGTGGGCACCGTCACGGCCCGGACCACCCGCTGCGAGTGCGCCTGGCGCCTGCACCTGAAGCTGCGCTACCGGGGGAACCAGCACGAGGTGGTCGTCCCGCCGGTCGACCGCGCGCCGTTGCGGATGACCGGGTTCGCCGGCAAGCCCGACGACTACGCCGTGCAGTACGTCTGGAAGCCTGACGGCATCGCCCGCCTGGACTGTGCCGTTGACCGGAAGGCCTGTGCCGCCACGGACCTTCCTCCCCTCGGGCGGCGATAGGGCCGTCGCGCGGTGCTGACGCCGACCCCGTCCGTCCGCCGGCGCGGCGGACGGACGGGATCGGCTGAGGTGGTCAGCAGCGCGGCACGCCGGGGATGAAGCCGTCGTGGCCGGTCAGGACGAAGGCGTCCGCGACGTACCGGTTGGTGCCGATCCGGTCCCAGATGTTGGAGGTGCCGTAGGGGCCGGTCACCGTGGTGCCGACGGCCTGGCAGTAGATGCTGACGGTCGCGCCGTCGGCGACGGAACCCACCACGCTGTAGCCGGTGCCGGGCCCGGAGCGCACGTTGAGGCTCACCCCCTCGGTGTTCACCGTGCCGGAGCCGACGCCGGTCTGCTGGTTGACCAGCTGCATGTAGTAGGCCCAGTTCCAGTTCGGGCCCGGGTCGGTGTGGGTGGCGCCGGGGACCTCGTTGTGGCCGATGATGTGCGCCCGGTCCTTGGGGATGCCGTACTTGTTGGCGAGGCTGCGGGTGAGCGTCGCGGACGCCCGGTACATCGCGTCGGTGAACCAGGCCGCGTTGTCGACGTACCCCTCGTGCTCGATGCCGATGGACTGGGTGTTGTACGTCCAGTTGCCGGCGTGCCAGGCGATGTCCTTCTCCCGCACCGACTGGGTGACCGCCCCGTCGGAGGAGCGGAACGTGTAGTGCGCGCTGGCCTTCGCGGCCGGGTTCTGGAACCAGCTGATCGAGCCGGCGTAGCTGCCCTGCGTCACGTGGATGACGACGTACCGGACCGGGTGGCTGCTGGGCCGGTTCGCGACGGTGTAGTTGCTGGTGCTCGCCGGCGCCCACGCGGCGGGCCCGTAGTCGGTGCTGAGGATCCCGGCCTCGTCCGACGCGCCGCCCGGCAGGTCACGCTTGGGCGCCACCTGGCGGGCGGGGACCCGCGCCACCTCGGCATGGCCGGTGTCGAAGCCGGTGGTGAGCAGGTCGTAGACGGCATCCGCGTAGAGCCGGGCGAGCGACGGGCTGGCCGCCCCGCCGTAGCGGGCGACCGGGGCGTACCACTCGTTGACGTCGTCGCGCTCGGCCGCGTCCAGGCCGGCCTGGTCGGCGTAGGAGCGCAGGACGGCCGCCGCCCCGGTGATGTTCGCGGTGGCGTCGGCGCGCAGCGCGCCACGGCTGAGCCCGGTCAGCGTGGCCGCCTCGTCCAGGGTGCGCAGCTTGGGGTTGCTGACGAGGTGCATCATGCCGTAGCCGCCCGCCGCGCTCGGGGCGCCGCCGTGCCCGTCCAGGCGGGTCTCGGCGTAGCCGAGGGCGACGAGCAGGTCGCGGGGGACGTCGTAGCGGCCGGCGGCGGTGTCGAAGGCGGTGGCCAACCGGCCGGCCGCCGATGGGCCCCCGTCCGGCGCGGCGGACACCGGCGCGGCGGCCAGGGCTGATCCGGCAGACAGGACCACAGTCGCGGCCAACGCGGCGCTGAGCAGCCCACGCCTGCGTTGCGAGACGAGCCGAGCAGTCATCTGCACCTCTCAAGATATTCGTCAACATCGATGAGAGTCGACGGGTGGCGGTACCGTACACCGCGACGCGCGCCGATGTAAATGGCTTCCGTTATGGTGCGGCGCGTTGGCGGAAACCTTCATTCCGGACGGTGCCGAGCCCGCGGCGGACTCCCCGCCGGGGCCGGGTGGGGGGCCTGGCGGGCCGGTGCGCGCGGCGGTATGCTCCCCGGCGATGACGACTTCTTCTCTCACCAGAATGGGGGCCCGGTTCTCGCAAGGTGAGTGCTGATGCGCTCTCGACCTGGGAACCCGGACTTCCGTTCGTCCTTCTGGCCGCGCGTGCGCGAGTTCGCCGTGCCGCCGTCCATGATCGAGGTTGCCACCGCCCGTCGGGCCGTCGGCGACTGGGCCGGGGCGTGCGCCGCCGCTCGCGTCGACGCCGACGTCGACCTGCGCTCCGTGGCCCGCACCCATGGCCGGGAACTCGCCGACCAGCTCCGCGCCGACCTCCGCCATCTGGCACCCGACCTGCTGCGCTGGCACCTGCCGAGGATCGCGCCCGACGGGCTGCTGCGCCCCGGCCTGACCATCGCCCTGGCCCGCTACGGCCGGGACGGACGCCGTGGCGACGCGGTGCACCTGGTGGCCCGGACGCCACCGGCCTGGGCGGACGCCGGTCAGCGGTTCAGCCTGGCGCTGTGGGACGGGGCCCGGTCCGGTTCCGGCCCCCGTCGCCACCCGCATCCGCACCCCGATCGCCGGTTCCGCCTCGACCTGCACCGCCACCTGTGGGACGCCCGGCGGGCCGGTGAGCTGCGGATCCGGTGCGGGGCGGACCGGCCACCCGGGGACGGTCCCGCCGCCGCGCCGGATCCACTGGGGATGGTCGGCCGGCGGGAGGGTTGGGCGGTGCGGAGGTGGCCCGCCGAGGCGGCCCTCCTGCTCCGCGCCGAGGGGCGGGCCGGTGGCACGGTCGCCGTACGGATCGGGGCGGGACGTCACCTGCTCCTGGAGGTGGCGTCGGCCGGGGACGGCACCGCACCGCCCGAGGCGCGGATCGCGTCGTCGCCCTCGCGACGCCGCGCCGGCCCGCGCCAGCCCACGCCGGTGCTGCCCGACGCCGCGACCTGGGTGTCGCCCGACCTGGAACTGCTCCGCGGGGGGCTGATCGAGGCCGGCCGGCTGCATCCGCTGGTCGCGTCGGCGCTGGCCCCCGACCGTGCGCCGGGGACCGTGCCCCGGGACCGGGCGGGACAGCCGCGCCGCGTGCGCTGCCGGGGAGCCTGGCACCGCATCGGCCTGGTCGACGGGACCCTCGTCGCGCTGGACCACGACCCGGCCGAGGTCCGCCGGGAGGAACTCCTGGCCGCGCTGACCGGCACCCCGCTGCCCTGCCTCCGGGCGATCGACGAGGCGCACCGGCACCCGGAGTGCCTCCCCGAGGTCCAGGCCCGCCTGGACCACGGCGACACCGTCGGCGCGCTCGCCGTCGTCGAGGCCCTGCTCGGGCCCGACGCCCGGCTGCGCGACGGCGCGCTGCGCGACGAACTCGAGACGGCCGCGCTGCGGCGGGTCACGTACGGGCTGTTCCGGGCGGGACTGGCCGGGTCCGGCCCCGGCCCCGCCACCGCGGAGCGTCGCCGTACCCGCGACCGCCGCTCGCGCCCGCGCCACGGCATCGCCCGCTGACCGAGGGCCCCCGGCCCCCGCACCACTCTCCTCTCACCCAGCACGAGAAACGACAGGTGATCACCATGCCCCCTGCCACCGTCAGCCCCGTCGACCGCGCCACCGACTCACAGCTCGCCGTCGCCGCCGAGCTGCTCGCCCTGCTGGGCGACACCACCACCGAACCCCGATCCGACACGCAGCTGGAGGCCCTGACCCTGGCCGTGGCCGCCGACCTGCCCGTGCTGTTGTGCGGTGAGCCCGGGATCGGCAAGACCGCCGCCCTCACGCAGCTCGCCGAGGCGCTGGACCTGCCGCTGACGACCGTCGTCGCCAGCGTCCACGAGCCGTCCGACTTCGCGGGGCTGCCGGTCGTGGGCGCCGACCCCGCGGCGCAGGGCGTCCCGATGGCCCCGCCGGACTGGGCCGTGCGCCTGGTCCGGGCCGGGCGGGGGCTGCTGTTCCTGGACGAGCTGTCCACCGCACCGCCGGCCGTCCAGGCCGCCCTGCTCCGCCTCGTGCTCGAACGGCGGGTGGGCGCGCTGCGGCTGCCGCCCGGCATCCGGATCGTGGCCGCCGCGAACCCGCGATCCTCGGCGGCCGACGGCTGGGAGCTGAGCGCACCCCTGGCCAACCGCTTCGTCCATCTTCAGTGGACCCACGACCACGAGGTCGTGCTGCGCGGCCTGGGCGGGACCTGGCCCCGGACCGCACTGCCCCGGCTGCACCCGGAGCGGTTGCCCGAGGCCGTCGCCTTCGCCCGCCGTGCGGTGTGCGGGCTGTTGGCCGCCCGCCCGGCGCTCGTGCACCGGCTGCCCGGCAACGAGGCCCGCCGCGGCGGCCCGTGGCCCTCGCCCCGCAGCTGGGAGATGACCCTGCGCCTGGTCGCCTTCGCGACCGCGGCGGGTACCTCCCGGGAGGTGCTCTCGATGCTGGTGCGGGGCACGGTGGGCGACGGTGCGGGGCTGGAGCTGCTCGCCAGCATGGACCGGATGGACCTCCCCGACCCCGAGGCGCTGCTGGCCGACCCGGCCGCCGCCGTCCTGCCCGAGCGGGGCGACCTGCGGCAGGCCGTGCTGGACGGCGTGGTGGAGGCCGTCCGCGGCCGCCCGGAGCGGTCCCGCTGGGACGCGGCGTGGGCGCTGCTGGTCCGGGCGCTGGAGACCGGGCCCCCGGACCTGGTGGTCGTTCCCGCGAGCACGCTCGCCGCCCTGCGGCGCGAGGACTGGGACGTGCCGGCGGCGATCGAGCGGCTCGCCGCGGTGGTGTCGGTGTCCCGGCGGGCCGACCAGGCCCGGCTCGCGACCGCCGCGGGGAGCGGCCGGTGAGTCCGGGCACGGGGACGCTGGACCGCGAGAAGCTCTTCGCCGCCCGGCTGCACGCGGTCCGGGCCCGGCCCTACCTGGCGTCGGCGCTGTTCGCCCTGCACGTGGTGGAGTCGCGCCTGGTGCCGACGATGGCGGTGGACCGGCACTGGCGGTGCTACGCCTCCCCGGTGTTCGTGGACCGGACCCCGGTGGGGGAGCTCGCCGGGGTGTGGGTGCACGAGGTCTCACACCTGCTCCGCGACCATCACGGGCGCAGCGACCGGGTGGCGCGCGAACGGGGGCTGAGCGGGTCGGGGGAGCGGCTACGGATGAACATCGCCGCGGACTGCGAGATCAACGACGACGTGTTCGGCGACGGGTTGGCCCGACCCGACGGCGTCGTCGACCCGGCGAGCCTGGGGCTGCCCGAGGGGAAGCTGATGGAGGACTACCTGCGACAGTTCCGGCTCGGGCCGCGTACGCAGGGGCTGGTCTGGCTGGACTGCGGCAGCGGCGCCGACGGGGCGGAGCGGGAGTGGGACCTGGGGGCGGACGGCGCGCACGGCCTCAGCGCACAGGAACGCGACGCGGTGCGGTTCCGGGTGGCGCAGGGCATCACCGGGCGCCCCGGGGACGTCCCGCAGGGCTGGCGGAGGTGGGCGGAGGAGGCGTTCCACCCGCCCCAGCCGTGGCGGGACCTGCTGGGGGCGGCGATCCGCTCGGCGGCCTCCGGTGCGGGCGCGGGCGAGGACTACACGTACGGCCGGCCGTCGCGGCGCTCCGCCGGGGTGCCCGGCGTCGTCCTGCCGAGCCTGCGCCGCAGGCCCCCTCGGGTCTGCGTGGTCGTCGACACCTCCGGGTCGGTCAGCGACGCCGAGCTGGGCAGCGCGCTGCTCGAGGTCGCGGCGATCTCCCGCGCCGTGGGCGGCCGGCGCGACCTCGTCAGCGTGCTGTCGTGCGACGCGGCGGCCCGGGTCGTGCACCCGCTGTGCCGCGCCGGGGAGATCCCGCTGGTGGGCGGGGGAGGGACGGACCTGCGTACGGGCTTCGCCCGGGCGCTGCGGACCCGGCCCCGCCCGGACGTCGTCGTGGTCCTCACCGACGGGCAGACGCCCTGGCCCGCCGCGCAGCCGTCCTGCCGCACCGTGGTCGGGCTGTTCCCGCGCCGTTACCGGAGCCGCGGCACGTGGGACGAGGACGGTCCCGGGTACGTGCCGGCCTCACCACCCGCATGGGCGCGGGTGGTGGTCATCGGATGATCGGCGGCGACCGCGCGGCCCGACCCTCCGGCCGGTCGGCCCCGTCGGGCGGGCCGCGTCAGGATTCGCCGAGGCGGGGCATGACCGGCCGGACCTCGACCGGGGCGCCCGGTCGCCCGCCCGCGCGCGAGCGGTACTCCGGGACGCCCACGCAGGTGAAGAGCAGCGCCGCGAGGTCGTCCGGCTCGCCCAGCAACCCCGGGACCGCCGCATCGAGGAAGGTCATGCCGGAGGCGCCCGCGCCGAGGGCGTACGCCGCGAGATGCAGCCGGCCCTCGACGAGCCCGGCGGCGAGCTGGGCCTCGCGGTAGCCGCGGTCGTCGAGGGTCGACAGCGGCGTGGCGGCGACGACGACGTAGGCCGCGTCGCCGGCGAGCGCCTGGTCCAGGCAGACCCGGAGCAGCTCGTCGCGGAGGTCACCCGTGCGCAGCGGCGTCGACAGGTCGGGCCACCGGTAGAGGCCGGGCGGCACGCCGTCGACCCCGTGCACGGCGACCCAGTGCGGCACCGGCACGCCGCGCAGGGCCGCGGCCAGTGGCCATTCGAGCAGGGCGCGCGGCAGCGTGCGGGATCTGTCCATCCGCCGTTGCGAGCCGCGCCGGCGGACGACCTCGTCGAACGGGTCGGACGGCGGGAACGCCGGCAGCGGCTCCGCCTGCGGCCAGGGCGCGCCGAGCGCGTCCCGCTCGCCCGCGCGCTGGGCGGTGGTGCACAGCGGCAGCTCGACCGGCGGCAGCTCACCGGGGACGGCGGGCCCGGTGGGCCCGATCGCCGGCTCTCCGTCGCCGAGGGAGAGCAGGGCCAGCGGGTACTCGTGCACCCCGTCCGCGCCGACGAGCGCGCGCACGGTGGCGTCCGGGAAGAGCGACCGCAGCCGCGGCGACAGGCCGGCGCTCGCGGCCGCCGCCGACAGTTGGGACAGCAGCGTGCCGGCGTCCCAGTAGAGGTGTCGCCACCCGCGCTCGGCGTAGCGCCACCCCGTCCGCCACGGCACACCCGTGACCACGAGCGTCGTGACGGCGCCGCTGGCGGCGGGCGCCACCTGGACGAGCGCGTGCCGCCGCGCGTCGTACCAGTGCACGCCGTCCGGCACCCCCGCGACGCCCCGGGTGCTCGCGTAGACCTCCAGGGGGAACCGCGCCCCCGCCGAGCCGGAGGCGCGGTAGAGGACGGGGCGGCCGTTGCGCTCCGCGGTGCGGACGACGCCGGCGCCGAGGAAGAGCACGCGGCCGAGCTGCGCCGCGTCGAGGGGCTGTGCGGGGGACGCCACGCCGGCCAGCACGGCGGTCGCGGAGACGCCCGGGTCGGGCAGGTCACGCGGCAGGTCGAGGACGGCAGGACCGTCCGGGTAGTCCTTCATGGGCGGCGGCAGGGTCCCGGGATCGTTCGGGACGAGGTCGTGGCGGACGCGTGGGTCGTCCACGGGCACGTCCCACTCGCGGCCCGGCTCGTAGGACGTCAGCCGGTGCAGCAGCCCGGCGCCGATGTCGAGGTCCATCCGGTCATCCTGCCAGCGCGCGGCGCCGGACGGTGGCCCCGACGGGCGACCGCCCGACGCGCTGGTCCCGCGACGCCGTCGGGTGGCCGGCGACCCATCGCCGGCCACCCGAGCCGCAGCGGCTCAGATCCGGGCGCCGACGTCCGCGCCGTTGGCCGGGCGCAGGAACGAGGAGGTGGCGATGGCGCCGTCCGCCGTACGGGGGCCGGTGATCGTGCTCGGGTCCGTGCTGACCAGCGGCCACGTCCCGCCGAGGTTCCACGAGTTGCCGGAGCCGGTGGAGCCGCCGAGCGACACGTCGGTGGTGTTGCCGACGGCGAGGTTGCGGGTGAGCACCGAGGTGGAGCGCGAGACGTTGAAGCCGTCCCTGCCGTTGTCCCACGCGGTGTTGCGCTCGAAGACCAGCGCGCCGGGATTGCCGTTGTCGATGAAGCCGCCGGCCGAGTTGCCCCAGGCCATGCTGTTGCGGGTGACGTGGGCGACCGCCGGACGCGGGTCCGTGCCGCCGCCGTTCTTGAAGCCGTTGCCGTCGCCGGTGTAGTCGGGCAGCCCCCAGTAGTTGTAGCCGTTGTCGTAGGCGACGCTGTCCTCGATGAGCACGGGTGACAGGAACAGCCAGGCGTCGAAGCCGTCGTCGGCGTTGCGCCACAGCCGGGCGCCGCGGACGACGTTGCCCGTCCCGGAGCCCTCCTTGATCGCCAGGCCGTCCGCGCTCTCGCCGTTCTTGCGCGGGTCGCGGTTGCCGTGGCTGTCCAGGTCGATGATGTGGTTGCCCGACGAGGCGCCCTGCAGGTGCAGGCCGGACTCGTAGTTGTCCCGGGTGACCAGGCGCTCGTAGCGGCCGTTGTTGGTGTCCACCCCGAAGATGCCGTACGGGCCGTTGACGATCTCCAGGCCGACGAACCGCCACCAGTCGCCCTCGACGTGCAGGGCGCCCCGGTCCGCGCGGGGGATCGAGGACCCCACGGCCCCGGGGGTGTACGGCATGTTCTCGCCGTCGATGACCACCCGCTCGCCCTGGTGGGCGGTGAGGGTGATCGGCTGGGCCTGGCTGCCGTCCTTGAGGATCTTGATGGTGCTGGCCGGGGCGTAGGTGCCCCCGCGCACGGCGATGGTCCCACCGGGCTGGACGAGGTCGTGGGCGCGCTGGATGGTCCGCAGCGGCTGGGTCAGGGTGCCCGGGTTGGCGTCGTCGCCGTTCGTGGCCACGACGAGGGTGCCGGTGGCCGGCGGCGGGGTGGTCGGGGGCGGCGTGGTCGGTGGAGCGGTGGTCGGGGGAGCGGTGCTCGGCGGGGTGGTCGGTCCGGTGCCGCCGGAGCTGACCACCACGTCGTCGAAGCTCGCGCCGGCGTGGGCGGTGACCAGCGCGATCCGCCCGGCGCCGCTGAGGGTGGCGCTGGCGTCGCCGACCCGCACGCCGTCGACGAAGCCGCGCACGGTGTTGCCGGCGGCCTCGATCCGCAGCGTGTGCCACGTGCCGGTGGAGCCGACGCCGCCCGCCGAGCCGAGCACGGTGATCGCGCTGCCGTTGACGGCCTGGAGTTCGGCGCGGCCGTCGGCCAGCAGCGACAGCCGGTACATCTTCGTGGAACCGCTGGCCCGCGCGGCGATGCCGACGAGACCGCCGGAGCCGTACGAGGCCGGCTTGACCCGGGCCTGCACCTCGTAGTCGGTCCAGCTCGTCTGCCCGGCGAACACCCGGGCCAGCTCGCTGTAGGTGTTCGACTGGCGCAGCACCGGCGACCCGTCGGTGGTCACCGCCCAGGTCCCACCCGACTTGGACCAGCCGCCGCTGTCGCCGTCGCCGAAGTCGTCGGAGAAGAGGGTGGCGGCGTGGGCCGTCGGGACCATGGTCGCGGCCAGGGCGAGCGCCGTCGCCGACACGCCGATCGCGGCGACCGCGCCGCGGGTACGTCTGATACGCCTGTCACGCACGGGTCCTCCTTGTGCCGGTGCGGGAGCGGTCACGGCTGGCCGGTGGCGGCGGTGCGCCGGCCAACGGGGCGCCGGACCACAGGAAAGGGCTTTCCCTCCCGAGACGCTAGGGCCGCCCGGACATCGACGTCAATGTTCGTCGATTGCAGGAATGTTGCACCGCGTCGCCGCTCAGCCGTCCGCCACCTCGGCGGCGAACTCGCTCAGCGCGATCCGGTTCGGCAGGCCCGTCTTGCCGAGCAGGCTGGACACGTGCCGTTCCACGGTGCGCGGGGAGAGGTGCAGCCGGCCGGCTATCTCCCGGTTGCTCAACCGCCCGACCAGCAGCCGCAGCACCTCGAGTTCCCGCACCGTCACGCCCACCGAGCGCAGCCCGGAGGGGATGTCGCCCGCACCCGAGCGGCGCTGCGTCACGCGTACGCCCGCCTGGCGCAGCAGGGCCCGGCAGGCGCTGGCCACGGCCGGCACGTCGCTGCGGTGGAAGTGCTCCTCGGCGGCGCGCAACCACTGCACCGGCATCCCCCAGCCGTCGGCGAGGGCCGACTCGCACACCAGCCGCAACGCGAGGTGCCGGCCCATCGCGTACGGCGCCCCGGCCCGCATCGCCTCGGCCGCCGCCTGCGTCGCCGCCTCCGGCCGACCGGACCGGCCGAGCAGCACCGCCTTCGCGAAGAGCGCGAACTGGAGGTCCCAGCGCAGCCTGCTCGCCGAGTCGCCCTGCACCGCCTCGTACGCCGGCCAGCCGGCCTCGCCGGAGGTGACCTGGAGCAGCAGGTGCAGGCCGTGCCGGCCGGAGAGGTGGAAGACCGTCGGGCTCTGCTCCTCGGCCTGGAACGCCCGGGCCAGTTCGTCGAGGGCGCGGGGCCGGTCCTCCTCCAGCAGCGCGCAGAAGGCCCTGGCCAGTCCGTGCACGCGGGAGGCGTGCAGGGCCTGGTCGCCGCTCCACCGGCGGAACTCGGCCAGCGCGTGCTCCATCTCCCGGCGCCGCCCCTGGTGCGCCGCGAGGACCGCGCTGACCAGCAGCACGTACTGGGTGGTCTCCAGCAGCTTCAGCCGGGTGGTCGCGGCCAGCACCTGCTGCACGAGGGCGCCCGCGGTGTCGAAGTCGCCCCGCAGCACCGCGTGCAGGGCGAGGCTCGCCTCCGCCTGGTGGCGCGCGGTCACCGCGCCGGCCTGGGAGGCCCGCTCCCGGGCCTGTTCGAGCCGGTCCAGGCGCGCGTCGCGCAGCGCGTCGTCGTTGCCGAGCCGGATCAGCGCGTGGATCTCCCAGATCGGCAGCCGATGCTGCGCGGCGATCGCCAGGGCGCGCTCCAGGCACCGCGTCGCCTCCGCCGGATCGCGGTGCCGGATCAACGCGCCGAGGAGCTGCCAGGCCTGGCAGGCCACCACGGGCAGCGGGACGGTCTCGGCGACGGTGGCGGCCCGGCGGGCCAGCGCCTCGGCGGTGGCGAGCTGGTCCTGCCCGGCGGTGTCCAGCACCAGGTGGGCGGCGACCACGTCGACCGGCGCGGTGTCCTCCGCGGCGGCGTCCGGGCCGAGCAGGGCCCGCGCCTGCTCCACCTGCGCCAGCCCCTCGGCCGAGCGGCCGGCGACCGTCGCGGCCCAGGCCAGCCGGGTGTGCAGCTGCGCGCGCCGGCGCGGGTCGACGCCACCGATCTGGTCCAGGGTGCTGACCGACGCGAGGGCCCGCTCGACCAGTCCCGCCTCCGCCAGGGCGTGCAGCAGGGCCTCCAGGGCGGCCGCGCGTGCCACGGGGTTCTCGCCGAGTAGGCCGATCGCGCGGTCGAGGAGGGCGACCGCGGTGGTGGCGCCGCCCTGCGCGATCGCCCGCCGGCCCGCCTCGGTGAACAGGCGGCCGGCCGCCTCCGGGTTGTCGGCCTCCAGGTGCAGGGTGGCCGACACCTGGCACCACTCGCCCGGCAGGCCGGGGAAGACCGCCGCCACCGCGTCGGCCATCCGTTGGGCGAGGCGGGCCCGGTCGGCGGGGCCGAGGAGGGTGAGCAGCGCCTCGCGGGTGAGCCGGTGCCGGAAGGCGTACCAGTCGGTGAGCTGGTCGTCCACCGTGACCAGCCGCCCGGCGACGTCGCCGCACAGGTGGTCGAGCACGGCGCGGTCGCTCAGCCCGGTGGCCGCCTGCACCACGGCCAGCGGGAACCGCTGGCCCAGCAGCGCGCCCATCGAGAGCAGCTCCCGGACCTGGGGGCCGAGCTGCTCGACCCCCTGCGCCATGCCCCGCGCCAGGGTGCTCGGCAGGGCGGCGGGCAGCTTCTCGGACATCCGCCAGCCCTCCGGGCCGCCGATCAGCAGCGCGCCGTCGACCATCCCGGCGACGAGCTCCTCGATCAGGAAGGGATTGCCGGCACTGCCCGTCGAGACCAGGGCGTGCGCGGCCGCCGGGACCCGCTCCGGGTCGGCGTCGAGGCACGCGCCGACCATCTGCCGCAGCCCGTCGTCGTCGAGCCGGCCCAGCTCGATGAGCGTGCACTGACCGCGTTGGGCGGCCGACCGGGCGATGGTGGACGCCGCGCAGGGCTCCGCCCTGATCGCCCCCAGCAGCAGGGTCGGTTGCAGGGCGAGGTTGTCGATCAGGTACTCCAGCACGGTCAACGTCTCCGTGTCGGCGTCCTGGAGGTCGTCCAGCAGCATGAGGCAACCCCGCCCCGCGCCGGCCACCCCGGTCAGCCGGAGGACGGCCTCGGCGAGGATCACCAGGGACGCGTTCTCCTGGTCGGCCGGCGGGTGGCCCCAGTCGGGGACGAGCCGACCGAGGATCGGGCCGTACGGCCCGAGCACGGTGGGGTCCACCGGCCCGGACCGGAGCAGCGACAGCAGCGCCTCGGTCAGGGGACGCAGCGGCACCGCGGTGCCGATGGTGCTGCCCCGGCCCCGCATGACCCGCATGCCCGCCGCGGTCGCCAGTTCCGCGACCCTCGACGCGAGGCGGGACTTGCCGACGCCGCTCTCGCCGACCACGAACACCGCGCCGCCCCGCCCCGACCGCGCCGATCCGAGGCTGTCCAGCACCGCGCGGAGTTCGGCGTCCCGACCGATGAACTTCGAGGAGCGGTACACACTGCGCACGCTATCCGAGGAGGCAGGCCACGGCCCAACGCGGTGCTGTCGGCGCCGCCTCCCCCGGGGGGCTACCGGGACGTCACAGGGGTCGGTCGGGGCAGCAGGTCGTCAGAGGAGCAGCGTCCGCCGCCGCGCCGCCGTCACCGACGAGGCCGCCGATCACCATGCCCACGGGCACGACGAGGCTGGCGAGGGCCGCCGCGCGGATCCCGAACGTCACGACGGGCTGCAACCACATCGCGCCGGCCGGGTCGTCGATCGGCGCCGCGGGATCGATCTCGTCGGCACGGCGCGGGGAGAGCTGGTTCTCGGACAACTGTCATTCCTCCTGTTGGTGTCTTCGTGGGACGTTTCCGGAGCTGACCGCTCCAGTGGAGATCGTCGTCGCTCGCCCGGCGGTCCTCAACCCGAGGAGCGCGGTTCAGGGGTCGGTTCCAGCAGCAGCACCGACGGCACCGGCCCGGCCCCGGAGAGCCGGAGCAGCCCGTACCCGATGCCGGCGAGGCCGGTGAGCAGGCCCGGAGTGGGCACGGCGCCCGGCGTCCCGCAGGCCGCCCCGTACCGCTCGACGGCGTCGAGGACCAGACCGGCCTGACGCCGCGCCGCGCTCCCGCCGCCGTCGAGGACGCCGGTCGCCTCGGCGACGCCCAGCTCGCCGTGGCAGAGGCTCAGGTCGTCGAGCAGCGGCCGCTCGGTGAGCAGCCGCACCGCCTCGTCGGGCGGAACTCCGGGCGTCGCCGCGTCGGGGGCGAGGGCGCGGTGGGCGAGCGCCAGGCCGGCCGCGCCGCGACACCAGCCGTAGCCCGCCGGCCCGCCGCCGGCAGGGGCGCCGGCCCGGCGCAGGGCGAGCCGGGCGGCCCGCGCGTACCGGGCGCCGCCGGTGCGGGCGTACCGGCCCAGCGCCCAGCCGATGCCGGCCAGCCCGTCGGCGAAGCCCACCTGCGTCGGCGGGTCGTCCCGGTCGACCACGTCGACGAGCCGGTCGGCCCAGCCGCGGGCGAGCGACGCCGCCGGCGCGTGGCCCAGCTCGGCGTGCACCGCGTCCATGGCGGCGAGGCAGCCCGCGCCGCCGTCGGCCCAGGCGACGGCCGGGGACCCCGCGCTGGCGGCGGCGGCCAGGTCGACCGCCGCGCGGGCCTGCCCGGCGAGGCCGGAGTCGGCCAGCAGGGTGGACAGCCGGGCGAGTCCGTACGCGATGCCGCCGAGGCCGTACAGCCCGCCGGGGCCGATCGCGGCGGTCAGGTCCGGGCGCGCGGCGAGCAGCTGGAACAGCCCCGGCACCCCGCCGACGGCCCGGTGGGCAAGCTCCGCGTAGCGGACGGTGCCGGTCACCGCGGCGAGTTGGCCGAGGAAGAGCGCGACCCCGAGGTGCCCGTTGGCCAGCCCGGCCCCCATCGGCAGGACGAGCCACTGCCGGTCGTCGACCAGCTCCAGGCCGAGCCAGTTCACCCGGCCTCCGCCGGCCACGCCCCGGGCCTCGATCTCGTCGGCCAGCGCGCAGGCCGCGGCGAGCAGGCGCTCCGGCGACGCGTCGGCCCGCGCGACCGGCCGTGACGTCGGCGCGGCGGCGTGCCGGCCGTCGACCGGGCGGCGGGTCGCGAGAGTCGCCGCGACGATCCACTCCTGGTGCCGCCGGTCGGCCTCGCCCAACGTGGCGACCTTGCCCAGCGCGGCGTCGAGCCCGCAGCGGGCCAGCGGCACGGGCAGCGGTCCGCCGCCGGCGACCCGGACGGCCCGGCTGCCCGGCGTCCCCTCGAACAGGGGGACGTCGCCCGCCCACAGCGCGGCGACCTCGTGCCGGGGGAACTGGGCGAGGAACGGGTGCCCGCCCGCGCCGGACCAGAGGACGCCGAACGCGCGGTCCCGCTCCAGCGCGTCGCCGAGCACGTCCGGGTGGGTGGTCTCGGTGAGCAGGGTGTGGTACGCCGAGGTGGGGCGGGCGACCAGCCGTACCGGGACGTCGGCGCAGGCGGCGACCAGGTCGGTGAATTCCCGCCGGTGCGCCCGGATCGTCTCGTACGCCAGCCGGAACCCCGCCCGCAGCGCGGGCTCGTGGAGGCCGGGGTCCACCACGTCGTCGCCGACGCGGGGTCGGTTGCGACCGCCGACGAAGTCGACGGCCCGGCGGGTCAGCCGCATCCGGTCGGTGCCCGGGTCGGCCCAGTCGAGCGCGCTGGCGGGTGCGGGCCCGCCCCGGTCGCCGCCGACGCCGGACAGGTCCATCGCCCCCTGGTCGCCCACGACGATCACCGGCACGAGGCCGGTCCGGTGCACCGAAGCGGTCAGCAGGTCCGCGGCCGGGTCGCCGGTGCCCACCGGCTCGCCCAGCGCGGGGTGGAAGAGCGTCTCGGTGTCCACCACGACCGGGGTGTCGCCGGCGGCGATCAGGTTCTCATAGTGCATGTCCGTGGCGTGCAGGGCGTGCAGCAGCGCGACCAGGGCGCCCTGCCGGCGGTAGAACCCGTCCGCCTCCTCCGGGTGGCTCAGCGCCGTCGCGTCGACGTACTCCGACCAGCCGTAGCCCGGCCGGGTCAGGGCGGCGACCCCACGCAGCCCCAGCCCCGGCGCCCGCCGCTCCAGCCAGTCGACGAACCCGGTGAAGCGCACCTGGGAGGCCAGGTCGCGCGGCTTGTAGACGACGCGTCGGCCGTCGGCGAAGCGCAGCACGGTGGTCGTACGGCCGCCGGTGTGGGCGTCGCCCAGGTTGCTGCGGACCGCGACCAGCGGGCCGGGGTCGCCGTCGCCGAGCAGGGTTTCCACCAGCTCGTCGCGGTCGGCGACGAACCGGGTCAGCAGTTCGAGCGCGGACCGGGCGGCCGCCGTGGCGGCCTGTGCCAGCAGGCGGGCCAGCACGGGATAGCGGTCGACCAGCCCGGCCAGCCCGGCCGGGTCGCAGAGCTGTGCCACGAAGTCGGCGAACCGGGCCCGGCCGTCGGCGCCGGCGAGCAGGCCGGCCGCCCGGCGTCGGTGCAGCTCCGAGACCAGCGTGCGGGCCGCGACGGCGAGCAGGTGGCGACCCAGTGCCGCGGCGAACTGGTCGGTGAGGGCGGCCAGGTCGACCGTCCTCTCCGTCGCGAGTCGACGGGTTCCGGCGAGGAACCGGTCGGTGGCGATGTCGACGAACGGCCGCAGGGGCGCGGTGAGCGCGGCCCGCCAGTCCGCCGGGTCCGCCGGCGGCCGGGGCGTGGCAGCGGCGACCAGCGCGGCCTCGACGGTCTCCGCCCAGGCCGGGCGGGTCGTCCTGGCGGCGAGCGCGGACCGGTCCTCGGTCAGCAGCGCGCGCAACCCCGCCTCGTCCAGGCCGACCTCGGCGAGCCGCGCCGCCAGGCCAGGCCCGTGCCCGGCCCGCCACCGGGCCAGCTGCCGGTCGGCGGCGTCCCCGCCGTCGGCACCGCCGGCCGCATCCGCGTCGCCCCCGCCGGGCACGCGTTCGTGCAGCGCGAGCCCCGACGCCCACCAGTGCGGGGCCAGCCGTACGCCGGAGCAGGCGTGTTCGGTGGCGCCGGCCAGGGGAGTCGAGGTCACCGTTGCACGGTGCCAGAGCGGGGCGCGGAGTTCATGAGTGGAAACTACTCACATTCGTGCCCCGGTGCTGGCTGCGCCGGTGCGAGCGGGCCGGTCGGGGCCCGCGGACGGCCCTACCGGCCCTACCGGCGCGCGCCTCTCGCCGGACGCGCGACCCACCCCATCCTAGTCACCATCGGTGATCAATTGAATGGCCAGCGTGACGTCGGCGGGAAATTGAGTGCCGCTCACGGATGTGGACGGTGCCGGTGCCGATGAGTCTTCGGGCGACTGTTCTACCCGGGGCGGCGCGATGAACGGAGCCAGGGATGGAGTTTCGGGTACTGGGGCCGGTGGGGGCCTGGAGGGGCGACGCGGAGGTGGCGCTGGACGGTGCGAAGCAGCGCACCGTCCTCGCGGCCTTGCTGCTCGCCGAGGGGCGTACGGTGCCGGACACCCGGCTGTGCGAGCTGCTCTGGGGGGAGCGCCCGCCGGCCACCTTCGCCGCCCAGCTCTACAACTACGTCTCGCGGCTGCGCAAGTACCTCGGCGCCGAGGTGGACATCGTCCGGCAGTGGTCGGGGTACCAGATCCGGATCGGCGCCGCCCGGCTCGACCTCGACGAGTTCGCGCGCCTGGCCGGGGCCGGCCGGGAGGCGCTGCGCGAGGGGCGGCCCGCCGAGGCCGCCGAGCGGCTGCACGCCGCCATGTCGCTGTGGCGCGGCCCCGCCCTGTCCAACGTGACCGAGCACCTCGCGACGGCCGAGGCGCACCGGTTGGCGGAGCTGCGGATGGCGGTCCTGGAGAGCCGGATCGACGCCGACCTGCGGCTGGGGCACCACGTCCGGCTGGTCCCCGAGATCACCCAGCTCGTCGCCGAACACCCGCTGCACGAAGGGCTGCGGGGCCAGCTGATGACCGCCCTGCTGCACAGCGACCGGCAGGCCGACGCGCTGGCCGCCTACCACGAGGGCCGCCGGGTGCTCGCCGACGAGCTGGGCGTCGACCCGGGCCCGCTGCTCACCGAGGCGTACCGGTCGATCCTCGCGGGTCCCCCGGCCCCGGCGGTCGTCGCGGAGCCGAGCTGGCACGGTGTGCGGCCCGCGATGCTCCCGCCCGGCGTCGGCGACTTCGCCGGGCGGGAGGAGGAGCTGCGTGGGCTGCTCCGGGTGCTGACCGCCGAGCCGAAGGCCCGCCCGCCGGTCGCCGTGGTCACCGGGATGGCCGGCGTCGGCAAGAGCACGCTCGCCCTGCACGCGGCCCACCTCACCCGGACCGCCTTCCCCGACGGTCAGCTCTACGCCGACCTCGGCCGCGCGCGGGGCAACGCCGTCGAGCCGTACGACGTGCTCGGCTGGTTCCTGCGCAGCCTCGGCCACGCCGAGTCGGCGATCCCGAAGGGGCTCGACGAGCGGGTCCGGCTCTACCGCAGCCAGCTCGCCGGCCGGCGCCTGCTGGTCATGCTCGACGGCACCGCGGACTACGCGCAGGTGAGCCCGCTGCTGCCCGGCGACCCCGGCTGTCAGGTCATCGTGACCAGCCGGCTGCGCATGCCCGAGCTGGCCGGCGCCACGTCGATCGAGGTCGGCACCCTCGACCGGCAGCAGGCGCTCGCGCTGCTCGGCCGGATCATCGGGGCGCGGCGGGTCGTCGAGGAGGCCGAGGCGGCGGGCCGGGTCGTCGAGTTGTGCGGTCGGCTCTCGCTCGGCGTGCGGGTCGCCGGATCCCGGCTGCTGGCGCGCCCGCACTGGTCGCTCGGGTACCTGGCGGACCGGCTCGCCGACGAGCGGTACCGGCTGGACGAGCTCCGGCTGGGCTCGATGGACGTCCGGGAGCGACTGGACGGCAGCTACCACCAGCTGGCCGACCTGGGCCAGCTCGCCCTGCGCCGGCTGGCGCTGCTGCGCGCGCCGGCCTTTCCGAGCTGGTGCACCGCGGAGGTGCTGGGCGTGTCCCGGCACGCCGGCGAGGAGGTGGGGGAGAAGCTGGTCGACGCCCGGCTGCTGGAGATCGTCGAGTCCGACGGCGGCCGGCGGCAGCGGTTCCGCTTCCACGACCTCGTCCGCGTCTTCGCCCGGGAGAAGGCCGACCAGGCCGACCGGGTGCTGGTGGCCGGCGCCGGGGCGCTGAGCGCGGTGGGGAACTGAGCCGGCGGCGGTGTAGAGAAGATATAGCCGGTGGTCGCACGGTCACCGGGTGAACACCGTGACAACGAGCGACTGCGCGACGGTCGTCCCGGTCGACGTGGAGCGCGTCGCCCCCGACACGTTCGTGGCCCGGATCCGCCCCGACCTCGACGATCCGGTCTTCGCCGGTCACTACCCGGGGTTCCCGCTGCTGCCCGGGGTGCACATCTTCGAGTACGTGCACCGGGCGGTCCGCGGCGTGGCCCCGGAGCTTCAGCTGACCGAGATCGTCAGCTGCCGCTTCCTGCTGCCGGTGCGGGGCGACGACGAACTCGTCGTGACGATCCGCCGCACCGGCGGACTGTGGCGGGGCGAGGTCACGGTCGCGGCCGTCCCGGTCGCCGAGGTGCTGCTGCGCTACGGGAGCGAGGAGTGACGACCATGATGGGGATCGAGGAGATCAGGCGGATCGTCCCGCACCGCCCGCCGATGCTGCTGGTCGACCGGGTCAGCGAGCTGGTGCCCCGGCGGCGGCTGGTGGGTTCGCTCACCGTCACCGGTGACCGGCCGCTGCCGATGTCGCTGCTGCTGGAGTCCTGGGGGCAGGCGGCGCTGGTGCTGATGCGCCACGACCGCCCGATGCCGGACGTGCTCTCCGACGGTGTGCCGGTCGCCGGGCTCTTCGAGCACGTCCGCTTCGGCCGGCCGGTGCTGCCGGGGGAGACGGTGCGGCACCGGGTCACCATGAACCGGCTGGTCGCCGACACCGCCTTCGTCACCGGCGACAGCGTGGTGGGGGACACCGTGGTGCTGCGCGTCGGCCGGCTGGTCGGGGCGATGCGGTCGGTGGACTCGCTGCGGGCGTCCCTGGAGGCGGCGATCCGGGAACACCGGTCGGTGGCCCCGGCTCCGGCGGACGCGGGATCCCCCGCGCAGCCGGTGGCGAGCAGCCCCGGGGCGGCGCGGTGAGCGCCGGTGGGCGGCCGGTCGCCCTGGTCACCGGCGGCTCGCGGGGCATCGGCCGGGCGGTCGTGCACCAGCTCGTCCGCGACGGCTACGACGTGGCCATGTGCTACCAGTCCAGCAAGGACGCCGCCGACGAGGTCGTCGCGGAGGCGGCCCGCGACGGCGGGCGCGTGCTGGCGATGATGGTCGACGTCGCCGACGCCGGGGCGGTGCGCGACTTCGTGTCGGCCACCGAGCGGGAGCTGGGCGACCCCGACGCGGTCGTCAGCGTCGCCGGCATCATCCGGGACAAGCCGCTGGCCCTGATGGCCGACGCCGACTGGCGCGCGGTCATGGACGTGAACCTGGACGGCACCTACCACCTCTGCCGCGCCGTGGTCCGCCGGATGATGCGCCGCCGCGCCGGGTCGATCGTCACGGTCTCCTCGGTGTCCGGGGTGGCCGGCAACCCGATGCAGACCAACTACTCCGCCTCCAAGGCCGGGGTCATCGGCTTCACGAAGGCGCTGGCCAAGGAGGTCGGCCGGTACAACATCCGGGCGAACGTGGTCGCGCCCGGCTACATCGACACCGACATGATCGCCGCGCTCTCCGGCGAGCTGGGCGCCATCGCCCGCGACCGGGTGGCCCTGGGCCGGCTCGGGCGCAGCGAGGAGATCGCCGAGGTGGTCTCGTTCCTGCTCTCCTCCCGCGCGTCGTACCTGACCGGCCAGGTGATCACCGTGGACGGCGGCCTCGCGATGTGACCGGCCGCCGGCAGCCGGCGACGACCCTGGGATACCAGGGGCCGAGCAGCCGGGTCAGGAGATCGGTGCGGTAGGCGTCCGCCCCGATCAGGATCCTGGCCCGGTTGTGGGCCACGCCGCGCAGGATCGCCCGGGCGGCGTACTCCGCCGTGACGGCCACCGAACGCTCGAAGTGCTCCCGGACCGCCTGGTAGTCGCGCAAGCCGTCGTTGCGGGCGTTGCGCATGATGTTCGTCCTGATCCGGCCGGGGTGCACGCAGCTCACCCCGACCGGCACCCCGTCGGCCCGCAGCTCCTGCGCCACCGCCTCCGTGAAGCCCCGGACGGCGAACTTGGCGGCGTTGTACCCGCTCTGCATCGGCGCGCCGGCCAGCCCCAGCACGCTGGAGACGTTGACCAGGTGGCCGTGCGACGCCGTCAGCAACGGCAGGAACGCCCGGGTGCCGTGCACGACACCCCAGAAGTCGACGTTCATCACCCATTCGAGGTCTTCCCAGGCCCCATCCGCGACCGAGGCGAGCAGGGTCACCCCGGCGTTGTTGACGACCAGGTCGGCGCGGCCGAAGTCGGCGTCGACCCGCTCGGCGTGCGCCAGCACCGCGGCCCGGTCCGTCACGTCCAACCGGTACCCGCGCACCTGGCCGTCGAGGCCCGCGCAGCACCGTACGGTCTCCCGCAGCCCCTCGTCGTCCACGTCGGAGACGGCGAGCCGGGCGCCGCGGGCGGCCAGCTCGACGGCGAGCGCGCGGCCGATGCCGGAGCCGGCGCCGGTGACCACCGCCACCCTGTCAGTGAAGTCTCTCATCCTGGACCTTTTCGCTCGGCCTTCGGGCCTCGGCGGTCCGCGCCCGACGCAGACTTCCGCCGCCGGCTATGGCATTCCTATGCCGCGTCGATATGTAGAGAAGCTATGAGGCGGCTGCCCGAGCCTTTCTCCCGGCAGTCGTCGACACGGCTGCCGGCCGGGTTGACGAAGGGAGAACGATGTCGGACATCTTCGGTTCGGCGATCACCGGGCTCGGCGCCTATCGGCCCACCCGCGTGGTCACCAACCCGGACATCGCACTGCGAACGGACGTGACCCCGGAGTGGATCGAGGAACGCACCGGGATCAGGACCCGACACGCGGCCGGCCCGGGGGAGACCGTGCCGGTGATGTCGGCCGAGGCCGGCGCGAAGGCGCTGGCGATGGCGAACGTCGACCCCTCCGAGGTCGACCTGCTCATCCTGGCGACCGCCACCAAGCGGGACCGGATCCCGGGTGGGGCGCCGGAGGTCGCGCACCGCATCGGCATCCCGGCCACCGGCGCGTTCGACCTGAACGCCGCCTGCGCGGGCTTCGCCTACTCGGTGTCGGTCGCGTCCAACGCGGTCCGGCTCGGCGAGGCGCGCAACGTGCTGGTCGTCGGCGCCGAGCACCTCACCGAGTTCATCGATCCCGAGGACCCGGCGACCTACGTCATCTTCGGCGACGGCGCGGGGGCCGCGGTGATCTCCCGCTCCGAGAGCCAGGACATCGGGCCGGTGGTGTGGGGCAGCGACGGCCGGCGGGCCCCGATCCTCGGCACGAAGTGGGCCGGGGACGGCAAGGAGTACGCCTCGATGAACGGGCCACTGGTCTACCGGTGGTCCACCAAGAACATCCCCCCGGTCGCGCGGGAGGCCTGCGCCCGCGCCGGGATCGACCTGTCGGAGATCGACTGGTTCGTGCCGCACCAGGCGAACCTGCGGATCATCGAGCAGCTCGCCGAGATCCTGGAGATCCCGGAGGAGAAGGTCGCCCGGGACGTGGTCGACACGGGGAACACCTCGGCGGCCTCGGTGCCGCTGGCCCTGAGCCGGCTGCACGAGAGCGGCCGGACCAAGCCCGGCGACAAGGCGCTGCTGCTCGGCTTCGGCGCCGGCCTCGCGTACGCCGGCCAGATCGTCCGGATGCCCTGAACACCCCTCGAAAGGACACTGACATGACCGTTGACCAGGTGGCCGCCGACGTCGAGCAGCTGACCCGCAAGCTGATGACCGAGGAGCCGGACCGGCCGATCTCCGCCGACGACACCTTCGTGGACCTGGGCCTCGACTCGCTCAAGCTGGTCGACCTGCTCGGCGCCGCGGAGGTCCACTTCGACATCGAGGTGCCGGACGAGGAGGTCGGCAACTTCGTCCGCGTCCGGGACCTGACCGACTTCGTGCTCGGCGCCAAGTGAACGCCGGCGACGGGGACACCCGGGAGCTGTCCGTCGGTCAGGCCGCGCAGTGGGCGCTGTACCGACTCGCGCCCGAGAGCTCGACCAGCAACGTGGTGACGGCCGTGCTCGCCGAGCCGGTCCTCGACCCCGACGTGCTGCGGGCCGCCCTCGTCGCCGTCCAGGCTCGGCACGACCTGCTCCGGTCCCGGTTCGCCGAGACCGGTGCGGGGCCGGTGCGGCTGGTCGACCCCGTCGGCTCGGGCGCGGTCGAGGTCCGCGATGTCGGCGACGTGGACGACGCGGCCCTGCGTACGCTGATCCACGCCGTCGGCGAGCAGCCGCTCCGGCTCGAACACGACGGTCCCCTGCGGGTGGTGCTGCTGCGGCGGCACACGGACTGCGCGCTGGTGCTGGTCATCCACCACATCGCCACCGACGGGCTCTCCCAGTGGCTGATCTGGCGGGACCTCGGCGACGCGTACCGGGTGCTGCGGGGCGGGGGCACGGTGCGGTGGCCCACGCACCCCAGCTACGACGAGTTCGTCGCGCGGGAGCAGGCCATGCTGGCCGGCCCCCGGCGGACCGAACTGGCCGAGCACTGGGCCCGCACCTGCGCCGGGGCCACCGCCGCCACCCTGCCCACCGACCGGCCCCGTCCCGCCACCCGGTCCTACCGGGGCGCGGCCGTCGCCCGGACGCTGCCGGACGAGGCCGCCCGGCAGGTGCGCGCCACGGCCGCCGCCCTGACGGTCACCCCGTTCACCGTCCTGCTCGGCGTCTTCGAGGCGCTGCTGCACCGGTGCACCGGGCAGCGCGAGTTCACCATCGGCTGCCCGGTGTCGGTGCGGCGCGGGCGGGCGCTGCGGGAGGTGGTCGGGATGCTGGTGAACCCGGTCGTGCTGCGCTCGTCGTTCACCCCGGGCACCACCTTCGCGACGGCGATCGCCGCCGCGGGACGCCAGCTGTCGGACGGGGTGGCGCGTGCCGCCTACCCGTTCCCCCTGGTCCAGGCGGCCCGCCGGGACCGGGACCCGCTGGTGCGGGTCACCATCACGCTGCTCGCCCGGCAGCACGGCGACACCCTGTCCGACACCAGCAACGGATTCGTCGGGCACCGGATCCGCCAGGTGGTGGTGCCCTACGACGAGGGCCAGTTCGACCTCGCCGTCACGGTCCACCAGCTACCCGACCTGGCCCTGCGCACCGAGTTCAACTACGACACGGACCTGCTCGACCGCGCCACCGTCGAGCGGCTCTTCGACCAGTACCTGGCCCTGCTCGGCGCGGCCTGCGCCAACCCGGCCGCGACGGTGGCCGACGCCTGCCTGGCGGGCGACGTCGACCAGCGGATGCTGCTCGAACTCGGCATGAGCTGAGCACCTCGGCGACCCGGCGCCCGTCGTCGACGGGTCGCCGCGCACAGCGCCCGCACGGCGGATGCGGGCGACCTTCCGTCAGCCCGGAGAGGGGGTTGAAATGGATCAGGGAATTCTCTCCACGGTCGGCAACACGCCCCTGGTGCGCCTGGACCGGTTGTTTCCCGAGTTTCCCGCCCGGGCGTACGCGAAACTCGAACAGTTCAATCCGGGTGGGAGCATCAAGGACCGGGCGGCGCTGAACATGCTGCGCGGCAAGATCGAGTCCGGTGAACTGGTGCCGGGACGGTCCGTGGTGGTGGAGTCCAGCTCCGGCAACCTCGCCATCGGCCTGGCCCAGATCTGCGCGTACTTCGGGATCCGGTTCATCTGCGTGGTGGACCCGAAGACCACCCGGCAGAACCTGGCGGTGCTGGCCGCGTACCAGGCCGAGATCGACATGATCGAGCACCCCGACCCGGTGACCGGCGAGTACCTCGCGGTGCGGCGGCGCCGGGTGCGCGAGCTGGTGGAGTCCGTGCCCGGCGCCTACCGCCCGGACCAGTACACCAACCCGCTCAACGCCCGGGCCCAGCGGCAGACCATGGCCGAGATCATGACCGAGCTGGACGGCCGGGTCGACTACCTGTTCTGCTCCACCGGCACCTGCGGCACCCTGGTCGGCTGCGCCGACTACCTGCGCGAGAACGGCCACCCCACCCGGATCGTCGCGGTCGACGCCGTCGGCAGCGCGATCTTCGGTCACCCGCCCGCGCCCCGGCTGATTCCCGGGCACGGCGCCTCGGTGGTGCCCCCGCTGGCGGCCGACGCCAGGCCGGACGAGGTGCTGCACGTCTCCGACCTCGACTGCGTGGTCGGCTGCCGGTTGCTGGCCGTCCGGGAGGCCATCCTCGCCGGCGGGTCGTCCGGGGCGACGGTGGCCGCGCTGCGGCGCCGGATGGCGGACCTGCCCGCCGGGAGCACCAGCGTCCTGATCTTCCCGGACAACGGCGACCGCTACCTCGACACCATCTACTCCGATCGCTGGGTGACCGAACAGTTCGGCGAGGTCAGCCACCTGTGGAAGGGCGACAAATGCTGATCATCGGCCACGCCGTGGTCCGGGACGTGCTCGACGGCGACGAGGCACGGGTCATCGACCTCGTCCGGCAGGCGTACCTGCTGCACGAGCAGGGCCGCACGAGCGTGCCGCACTCGGTCTTCCTGCGCTTCCCCGAGAACGCCCGCAACCGGATCATCGGGCTGCCCGCGTACCTGGGCACCGACCCGCCGGCCGCCGGCATGAAGTGGATCGCCTCGTTCCCGGCGAACATCGAGCGGGGCCTGGACCGGGCCAGCGCGGCCATCGTGCTCAACTCGCTGGAGACCGGCCAGCCCGAGGCGGTCATCGAGGGCTCGGTCGTCTCCGCGCGACGGACCGCGGCCGGCGCGGCCCTCGCCGCGCAGCTGCTGACCGCCGACCGCCACCCGGACGGCCTGGCGCTGATCGGCTGCGGGCTGATCAACCAGCAGGTGCTGCGCTTTCTGGCCGTGGCCCTGGCGCCGCCGGCCTCGCTCGTGCTGCACGACTCGGACCCGGGCCGGGCCGAGGCGTTCGCCACCAGGGCGGCGGCCCTGCTGCCGGGCACGACGATCAGCGTGGTGGCGGACGCCGAGCAGGCGCTGGCCGCCCACCGGCTGGTCTCGATCGCCACCACCGCCAGCGAACCGCACCTGGAGCTCACCGCCTGCCAGCCGGAGAGCGTGGTGCTGCACCTGTCGCTGCGCGACCTGCACCCCCGGACGGTGCTGGCGGCCCGCAACGTCGTCGACGACCCCGACCACGTGTGCCGCGAGCGCACCTCGCTGCACCTCGCCGAGCAGCTCACCGGCGGCCGGGACTTCATCCACACCACCATCGGCCGGCTGGCCGGCGGTGCGGCGCTGCCCCCGGTCGACGTCCCCGCACCGGTGGTGGTCTCCCCGTTCGGCCTGGGCGTGCTGGACATCGCGCTGGCCGAGCACGTCCGCCGCACGGCGGCCGAGCGGGGTCTCGGCGTGCGGATCGACGACTTCACACCCGTACCGGCCGCCGCCGTGGCGACCGCGGAACCCACGAGGGAGAGAACATGAGCGACGACGACCGCAGCTACCTGGTGGTGCTCAACGACGAGGAGCAGTACTCGATCTGGTGGAGCGACCGGGCGCTGCCGGCCGGCTGGCGGGCCGAGGGCACCGAGGGCACCCGGGACGAGTGCCTCAGCCGGATCAACGAGCTCTGGACCGACATGCGGCCGAAGAGCCTGCGCCTGCGGATGGACGGCGCGTCCGTCTGACGGGCCCCCGGCAGGCGTGACCCCGGCCGTCCGCGATCGACCCCCACCCCGGAGGAGCACCCCGATGAGCACCCCTCTGTCCACCCTGCCGGCCGCCGGAGCGGGCACGGCCGGTCCCGTCGTCCTGCCGGACCTGATCGCCCGTCAGGCCGCGGCGACGCCCGACGCGACCGCGGTGCTCGCCGGGGACGTACGGGTCGGCTACGCCGAACTCGACCGGCGCGCCAACCAGCTCGCCCGGCACCTGGTGGGTCTGGGCGTCGGTCCGGAGTCGACGGTCGGCGTGCACCTGCGCCGGGGGGTCGACCTCGTGGTCGCCCTGCTCGGGGTGTGGCGGGCCGGCGGCGCCTACCTGCCGCTGGACCCGGCGCACCCGGTGGACCGGCGACGGTGGATCGTCGCCGACACCGGGGTGGACGTCGTGCTCACCCAGGCCGACCTGCGCGACGACGCCCTGGCCGGGCCGTCGCACGTGGTCTGCCTGGACGCCGACCGGTCCCGGATCGAGGCCGGACCGGACACCGCGCCGCCGGTCCGGATCGATCCCGACAACGCCGCGTACGTCATCTACACCTCCGGCTCGACCGGCCGGCCCAAGGGCGTGGTGGTCACCCACGGGGCCATCGGCAACCGGGTGGCCTGGACGGTCCGGCAGCACGGCCTGTCGCCGGCGGACCGGGTGTTGCAGAAGACCGCGGTGAGCTTCGACGCGGCCGGCTGGGAGTTCTTCGCCCCGCTGATCTGCGGGGCGACGGTGGCGCTCGCGCCGGACGGCGCCGAACGCGATCCGGCCGCCCTGGTGGCGGCGGTCATCCGGTCCGGGGCGACCGTGCTCCAGGGCGTCCCGTCGGTGCTGCACCTGGTGACGGAGGAGCCGGACTGGCCGAGGTGCACCTCGCTGCGGCTGGTCTTCTCCGCCGGCGAGCCGCTGCACGCCGAGCTGTGCCAGCGGCTGGCGGCGGTGCCGGGGGTGCGGGTGTGGAACACCTACGGCCCCACCGAGTGCGCCATCGACGTCACCGCCCAGCAGGTCGACCTCGCCCAGCGCACCGGTCCGGTGCCGATCGGCCGGCCGCTGGACAACCTCCGGCTCCAGGTGCTGGACGCGAACCGGCGGCCGGTGCCGATCGGCGTGGTCGGCGACCTCTACGTCGGCGGGGCCGGGCTCGGCCGCGGCTACCTCAACCGGCCCGACCTGACCGCCGAGCGGTTCGTGCCGGACGAGTACGGGCCACCCGGCGCGCGGCTCTACCGCACCGGCGACCAGGTCCGGTGGCGCTCGGACCGGAGCCTGGAGTTCGTCGGCCGCGCCGACGACCAGCTCAAGATCAACGGAGTACGGATCGAGCCGGGCGAGGTGGAGGCCGCGCTGGCCGCCCACCCGGACGTCCGGCGGGCGGTGGTCGTCGGCTTCGCCGAGCCCGGCGGCAGCCCCCGGCTGGCCGCGTACGTCGCCAGCCGGCGCCCCCTGACCGCCGCGCAGCTGCGGTCCTTCCTGACCGACCGGCTGCCCGACGCCCTGGTGCCGGCCGTGTTCGTGCCGGTGGCGGAGTTCCCGCTCACCACCGGCGGCAAGGTGGACCGGGCGGCGCTGCCGCCGGTCGGGACCGCCGACCGCACGGCCTACCTGGCCCCGCGCACCGACGCCGAGCGCCTGGTCGCCCGGCTCTGGCAGGACCTGCTCGACGTCGACCGGGTCGGGGTGCACGACGACCTCTTCCAGCTCGGCGGCTCGTCGCTGGTGACCGTCCGCCTCGCCAGCCGCCTCGCCGCCGAGTCGGGCGTGCGCGTCGAGCTGAGGGAGCTGCTCGCCGCGAGCACGGTCGAGGCGCAGGCCGCCCTGCTGGGCGGCGGCGCCCCCGCGACGTCGGCGGTGCTCCCGGTGCCCCGGACCGGCCCGCTGCCGCTCTCCCCGGCGCAGCGGCGGTTGTGGCTGCTGGACCAGCTCCAGCCGGGCAGCCCCGAGTGGGTGGTGCCGCTCTACCTGCGCCTGCCCGGCTCGCTGACGCCCGACACCGTACGGGCGGCGCTGACCGCCCTCGAGGCCCGGCACGAGGCGCTGCGCACCCGCTACCTGACCCGCGACGGCGAGCCGCGGCAGCGGATCGACCCGCCCGGTCCCGTCGACCTCACGGTCCGCGACGCGGCCGAGGCCCCGCTCGTCGACCTCGTCGACGCGCAGCTCGGCCAGGGCTTCGACCTGCGCACCGGGCCGCTGTGGCGGGCCACCCTGGTCACCTCGGCCGGGGCGGACCACCTGCTGCTGGTGGCGCTGCACCACATCGCCTCCGACGCGACCACCGCCGGCATCCTGGAGCGTGACCTGCGGGAACTCTGCGCGGCGAGCGCCGCCGGCCGGGAGCCCGACCTGCCGGAGCTGACGGTGCACTACGCCGACTACGCGGCCTGGCAGCGCCAGTACCTCACCGACGACCGGGTCGAGCGGGAGCTCGGCTTCTGGCGCGAGCACCTGGCCGGGGTGCCCGAGCTGGCCCTCCCGCTGGACCGGCCCCGGCCGGCCGAGCGCGACCCGCGCGGGGCGCACGTCGAGTTCGAGGTGCCGACCGGGCTGGCGCGGGAGCTGACCGCGCTGGGCCGGCGCTGCTCGGCGACCCCGTTCATGACCATGCTGGCGGGCTTCGCCACGCTGCTGGCCCGCTACAGCGGGCAGTGGGACGTCGCCGTCGGCGCACCCACCTCCGGTCGACGGCCCCCCGAGGCGGAGCAGATCGCCGGGGTCTTCCTCAACCCCGTGGTGGTGCGCTGCACCCTGGACCCGGCCGCGTCGTTCGAGGCGGCCCTGCGGGCGGTCCGGTCCCGGACCCTGGACGCCCTCGCCCACCAGGACCTGCCCTTCGAGCGGGTGGTCGACGACCTCGTCGACGTCCGCGACCTCTCCCGCACCCCGCTCTACCAGGTGATGCTCAACGCCCAGGAGGGCGGCGTCACCGGCCAGTCGACCGACGACGAAGCCCTGCTGGACGCCCTGCGCCGGGCGGCCCGGGTCGCCAAGACCGACCTCACCATGCACGTCTGGCCCCGCCCGGACGGCACCCTGGCCGGCAGCCTGGAGTACGCCACCGCCCTGTTCGACGAGCCGACCGTCCGGCGGATGGCCGACCACTTCGTCCGGCTGCTCGCCGCGGCGGCGGCCGAGCCGCGGACCCCGCTCCACGACCTCGACCTGCTCGCGCCGGGCGAGCGCCACCAGCTCCTGCACGAGGTGCACGGGCCCACCGTGCCCCGCTCCGCCGCGACCGTCTGCGACCTCTTCGAGGCCCAGCGACGCCGGACGCCGGACGCGGTGGCGCTGCGACACGGCGACCTCACCACCACCTACGCGGCGTTGGACGACCGGGCCAACCAGTTCGCCCACCACCTGCGGCGCTCCGGTGTCGGCCGGGGCGCGGTGGTGGCCGTGCTGCTGGACCGGGGCGTCGACCTGGTCGCGGCGATCCTCGGCACCTGGAAGGCGGGGGCGGCCGTGCTGCCGCTCGACCCGTCGTACCCCGCCGAGCGGATCGGGCACATGCTCGCCACCGCCGGCGTGGAGCTGGGCGTCACCCAGGCCGCGTACGCCCCCAGGTTCACCGTGCCGACGCTGCACGTGGACACCCACCGGCTGATGCTCTGCGCCGGCCCCACCAGCCGGCCGGAGCGGGACACCGACCCGCTCGAGACGGCCTACGTGCTGTTCACCTCCGGCTCGACCGGCCGCCCCAAGGGCGTGCTCCTGCCGCACCGGGCGGTGTCCAACTTCCTCGCCTGCGCCGTCGAGACCGAGGCCCGGGGCGACCGGGGGACGCGCGCGGGGCGGGGCGACGGCGCGCCGCTGTTCACCACCATCGCCTTCGACCTGTCCATCCCCAACCTGTTCAGCCCACTGGTCTCGGGTCAGGCGGTGACCCTGCTGCCCGCCGCCCTCGACGTCGCCGAGCTGGGCGGCCTGCTCGTCAAGGCCGGCCCGTTCGACCGGTTCATCATGACCCCGCCGCATTTGGAGCTGCTCACCGAGCAGCTCAACGACGAGCAGGCGGGACAGCTCTCCGGTCTGATCTGGACGGCCGGGGCGGCGCTGCGCAAGGAGACCGCCAACCGGTGGCTGGACCGGCTCGGGCCGGGCGGGCTCACCAACAGCTACGGGCCGACCGAGACCACGGTCGTCATGACGGCCCACCCGGTACGGACGCCGCAGACGACCGACATCGTGCCGATCGGTCGGGCGATGGCGAACACCACCGTCCGGGTGCTCGACGACGCGCTGCGGCTGCTGCCGGTCGGGGTGGTCGGTGAGCTGCACATCGGCGGGGTGTGCCTGGCCACCGGCTACGCCGGCCGGCCGGACCTCACCGCGGAGAAGTTCGTGCCCGACCCGTACGGGCCGCCGGGCAGCCGGCTGTACCGCAGCGGGGACCTGGTGCGGATGCGCCCGGACGGGGTGATGGACTTCGTCGGCCGCGTCGACGACCAGGTCAAGGTGCGCGGCTACCGCATCGAACTCGGCGAGATCCGCGCCGTCGTCGAGGAACACCCCGGGGTGACCCAGTGCGCGGTCATCGTCCACGAGGACCGGCTGGTCGCCTTCCACCGGGGCGAGGCGCCCGACCTCGCCGCGCACTGCGCCCGGCTGCTGCCCGACTACATGACACCGAGCCTGCTCGTGCCGGTGGCCGAGATCCCGCTCAACGCCAACGGCAAGGTGGACCGCGCCGCCCTGCTCGGCCTGCTCTCCCGGGCCGTGTCGACCGGCGCCGCCGGCGACGGGGACGCCCTCGTCGCGCCGCGCACGGTCGTCGAGGAGCGCCTCTGCGCGATCTGGAGCGACCTGCTGGGCGTGCCCGTCGGCGTGCGGCACAACTTCTTCGCCATGGGCGGGCACTCCGTGCTGGCGGGCCGGCTGGTCGCCGGCCTCCAGGAGGAGTTCGACCTCGACGTGTCGCTCCGGCTCGTCTTCGAGCACCCGACCGTCGAGGCGATGGCGGGCGCGGTGGAGGACCTCATCCGGGCCGAGGTGGACGCGCTTTCCGACGCCGACCTGACCGAAGACCTGCGGCAGACCAAGGAGCACCAGGCATGACCTCGACCGCGAACCAGCCCAACCTGCGCGAGTCGCTCGTCCAACGCCGGCTGGCGGGCAGGGCCGCCGGCCGGCGCGCCGGCATCCCGACCGTCGACCGCTCGGGCGACCTGCCGCTCTCCTTCGGCCAGCAGCAGATGTGGTTCCTCAACCGGATGGACACCAGCAGCCCGGAGTATCTGGTCTCCTCGGCGCTGCGGCTGCGCGGCCCGCTGGACCGGGCCGCGCTGACCCGGGCGTGGGACGCCCTGATCGCCCGGCACGAGATCCTGCGCACCCGGTACGCGATGGCCGGCCTGACGCCGGTGCAGGTCGTCGACGAGCCCCGCCCACAGGACCTGCCGCTGGTCGACCTCTCCGGGGTGCCCGAGGCCGAGCGGGAGGACCGGGCCGCCGAGCTGGCGACCGGGCTGGCCGCCACCGGCTTCGACCTGGCGACCGAGTGGCCGGTGCGGGCGACGTTGCTGCGGCTCGGCCCCGCCGAGCACCTGCTGGTGCTGGTGATCCACCACATCGCCTGCGACGCGCCCTCCACGGCGGTGCTCCTCGGCGACCTGGCCCAGCTGTACGGCGCGTTCGTCCGGGGCGAGCGGTCGCCGCTGACGCCGCCGGCCGTGCAGTTCGCCGACTTCGCGGCGTGGCAGCGCGACCGGCTGCGCGGCGAGCCGCTCCAGCGGCACCTGGAGCACTGGCGCGACCGGCTCGCCGGCATCACCCCGCTGGAGCTGCCCGCCGACCGGCCCCGGCCCCGCGTGCGGGACTGGCGGGGCGCGTCCGTCCCGTTCGCGCTCTCCGCCGACCTCTCCGCCGCGCTGCGGGAGGTCGCCCGGGGCGCGGAGACCACCCTCTTCGTCACCCTGCTGACCGCCTTCCAGGCGCTGCTGTCGCGCCACACCGGCCGGACCGACATCCCGGTGGGCAGCGTGACGTCCGTGCGCGACCGCGCCGAGCTGCGCGACCTCGTCGGGTACGGCATCGACAACCTGGTCCTGCGGGGCAGCTGGACGGGCGACCCCACCTTCGCCGACCTGCTGCGCCGCACCCGCGCCACCGTGCGGGACGCCTTCGCCCACGCCGACGTGCCGTTCGCGCTGCTGGTCGACGAGTGCGAACCGGAGCGGGACCTGTCCCGCACGCCGCTCTACCAGGTCGCCTTCACCCTGGGCGACGACGCTCCCGGCGGCGCCTGGCCGGCCGGCCTCGCCGCCGAGACGCTCTGGCTGCCCACCCGGGTCGCCAAGGTCGACCTGCAACTGCACGTCGTCGAGGGCGCCGACGGCCGGCTGCGCGGGCACCTGGAGTACGCGACCGCGCTGTTCGACCGGGCCACGGTGCGGCGGATGGCCGACCACCTCGGCCGGCTGCTGGAGCACGTCGGCGCCGACCCGGACGCCCGGATCTCCGAGCTGCGCATCCTCGACGACGCCGAGCTGGCGGCGGCGACCCCCGCCCCGGCCCGGCCCGCCGCCGCGGTGACCGGCACGGTGCACGGCGTCTTCGCCGCCACCGCCGCCGCGCACCGTGACGCCACCGCCGTCGTGGACGGCGCGCGGCGCTGGACGTACGCCGAACTGGACGCCACCGCGAACCGGTTGGCGCACCACCTGCGGGCCCTCGGCGCCGGCCCGGAGCGGCTGGTCGCGGTCTGCCTGGACCGTCGCGCGGAGCTGGTCTCCACCCTGCTGGGCGTGCTGAAGTCCGGGTCGGCGTACCTGCCGGTGGAGCCCGGCGTCCCCGCCGACCGACTCGAATTCATGCTGGCCGACGCGGGCGCGCGGATCGTGGTGACCACCGAGGCCCACCGGGCGCGGTTCGCCGACTTCGACGGCGCCGTGGTGGTGCTGGACGACCCCGACCACGCCGCGGAGATCGCCGGGCGCCCCGGCACCGATCCGGGTGTCGTCGTCGACCCCGGGAACCTCATCTACGTCATCTACACCTCCGGGTCGACCGGCCGCCCCAAGGGCGTCTTCCTGACCCACGCCAACGTGCTGCGCCTGACGACCGTGGCGCAGGACGACCTGAACTTCGGCCCCGCCGACGTGTGGCCGCTGTTCCACTCCTACGCCTTCGACGTGTCGGTGTGGGAGCTGTGGGGCGCGCTGCTGCACGGCGGCCGGCTGGTGATCGTGCCCCGCGAGGTCACCCGTTCCCCGGGCGACCTGCTCGACCTGCTGGTCGAGGAGCGGGTCACCGTGCTCAACCAGACCCCGACGGCCTTCCGCGGCCTGGTGGGGCTGGCCCGCGACGGCGACCCCCGCATCGACCGGCTCGCGCTGCGCGCGGTCGTCTTCGCCGGCGAGAAGCTGGAGTACGGCGACCTCGGCCCCTGGGTGGCCCGGCGCGGGCTGGCCGCGCCCCGGCTGCTCAACCTCTACGGGATCACCGAGATCACCGTGCACGCCACCTACTACGAGGTGCGCCCGGACGACCTGGCCGGCACCGCCAACCCGATCGGCGTCCCGCTGGCCGACCTGAGCATCCACCTGCTCGACCCGTACGGCAATCCGGTGCCGGTCGGCGTCACCGGCGAGATCCACGTCGGCGGGCCCGGCGTGGCCCGGGGCTACCTGAACCGGCCCGGGCTGACCGCCCAGCGGTTCGTGCCCGACCCGTTCGGCCCGCCCGGCGCCCGGCTCTACCGCAGCGGCGACCTGGCCCGCCGGCGCGCCGACGGCAGCCTGGAGTTCGTCGGCCGGATCGACGACCAGGTCAAGATCCGGGGCTACCGGGTCGAGCTGGGCGAGATCGAGGCCGCCATCTCGGCCCTGCCCGGGGTGCGGGAGGCGGTGGTCGTCGTCCGCGAGGACAGCCCCGGCGACCGGCGGCTGGTGGCGTACTCGGTCGTCGACGAGCAGGTGGAGCTGCCCCGGCCGGGGCAGGTGCGCGCGGCGCTGGCCCGCACCCTGCCCGAGTACATGATCCCGTCGGCGTTCGTGCCGCTGGCCCGGCTGCCGCTGACCGGCAACGGCAAGCTCGACAAGCGGGCGCTGCCGGCGCCCGACCGTACGGTGACCGCCACCGACCGGCCCTACCTGGCGCCGCGTACCGAGGTGGAGGAGCGGCTCGCGGCGATCTGGGCGGAGCTGCTCGGCCTGGAGCGGGTCGGCGTCGAGGACGGCTTCTTCGACGTCGGCGGCGACTCGATCCGCGCCGTGGCGCTCGCCGCCGCCATCCGGGCCGCCGGCCTCGACGTGCAGGTGCGCGACCTCTTCGAGCGCCGCAGCATCGCCGAGCTGGCGGAGTTCCTCACCGGCCGGCCCGCGCCCGCCGCCGCGGAGCCGGCCGTCGAGGCGTTCGCGCTGATCTCCGAGGCCGACCGGGCCGCGCTGCCCGACGGCGTCGTCGACGCGTACCCGTGCACCCAGGTGCAGCTCGGCATGCTCGCGGAGATGCTCGCCGACGAGCGCAACCACTACCTCAACGCCACCACGTACCGCATCCCCGACACCGGCGAGTTCTCGTTCGAGGCGTTCCGGGAGGCCGCCGCGCTGCTGGTGCGCCGGCACGAGGTGCTGCGCACCTCCTTCGACCTGACCGGCTACTCGGTGCCGATGCAGCTCGTGCACGCCACCGCCGAGATGCCCGTCGGCATGGACCGGACGCAGGCCACCGACCGGGCCGGCCTGGAGCGGGAGCTGCGCGACTTCATCGCCGCCGAGCGGGCCGACATGTTCGACCTCGGCCGGCCGGCGCTGTTCCGGCTGCACGCGCGGGTCTGCGCGGACGGCAGCTGGTGGCTCACCCTCACCGAGTGCCACCCCATTATGGACGGCTGGAGCTACCACTCCCTGATGATGGAGCTGGTCGGCGCGTACCACCGGATCCGCGACGGGCTGCCGGTCGAGCCCCGCCCGGCCCCGCCGGTGCGCTTCGCCGACGCGGTCGCCGCCGAGCTGCGCTCCACCGGCGACGGGCCCGATCGCGCCTTCTGGCACGACCGGATCGCCGGCCGGGACCGGTTCGTGCTGCCGGAGGGCTGGGGCGACCCGGCCGCCGAGCCCGGCGCCCAGTACGACCACTGGGTGCCGCTGCACGACCTGGAGCCGGGCCTGCGGGCGCTGGCCCGCGAGACCGGCGTGCCGTTCAAGTCGGTGATGCTGGCCGCGCACCTGAAGGTGATGAGCCAGCTGACAGGCTCGGAGTCCTTCTTCACCGGGCTGGTGTGCAACATCCGGCCCGAGGTGGCCGGCGCCGACCGGGTCTACGGGATGCACCTGAACACCGTGCCGTTCGTGCACGACGCGGGCGCGCGGACCTGGCGCGAGCTGATCGGGCGGACGTTCGCCCGGGAGCTGGAGCTGTGGCCGCACCGCCGGTACCCGCTGCCGGTGCTCCAGCGGGAGGTCGGCGACGGCGGCCGGATGCTCGACGTCCGGTTCAGCTTCCACGACTTCCACCAGATCGACACCGACGAAGTCGACTACGCCGACTCGATCGACGACAGCCCGAACGAGTTCCCGCTGGGCGTGATCAGCCGGCTCGGCTTCATCACGCTGGAGGCCAACCTGCGCCACCTCGGCGTCGCGCAGGTCGCCCGCCTCGGTGGCATGTACCGGGCGGTGTTGGAGGCGATGGTCGCCGACGTGGACGGTGACGCGTCGGTGGTGTGTCTGCCGGCGGGTGAGGTGTCGGTGGTGTTGGCCGACGGGGCGTCGGCGGTGGCGCCGGTGTCGCGTTCGGTCCTGGCCGAGTTCGAGGCGCGGGTGGCGGAGGTGCCGTCGGCGGAGGCCGTATCGGTCCCGGGCGGCCGGTCGGTCGACTTCGCGGGCCTGGACGCGCGGGCGGAGAACGTCGCCCGGTGGCTGTCCGCGCGGGGCGTGGGTGCCGGTGCGGTGGTGGGTGTGCTGTTGGACCGTGGTGTGGAGCTGGTGGCGTCGATGGTGGGGGTGTGGAAGGCGGGTGCGGCGTTCGTGCCGGTGGATCCGTCGTACCCACCGGGCCGCATCGCCGCGATGCTGGCCGACGCTGGCGCCCGGGTCGCGGTGACCTCGCACCGGTACGCCGACCGGTTCGCCCCGGTCGGCGTGGAGGTGGTGCGCGTCGAGGAGATCGGCGAGAGCGACGCGCCGCTGCCGGTCCACGCCACGGATCTCGACGAGTTGGCGTACGTGATTTTCACGTCGGGGTCGACGGGTCGGCCGAAGGGTGTGCAGGTGACGCACCGGGGTTTGGCGAATCATGTGCGGTGGGCGGCGGGTGAGTTGGCGTCGCGTGGTGCGGGTGGTTGTGCGGTGTTCTCGTCGGTGGCGTTCGACTTGCAGGTGCCGAATCTGTGGGCGCCGTTGGTGGCGGGTCAGCGGGTGGTGATGGTGGGTCAGGAGGTGGATCTGGCCGAGTTGGGTGCGGTGTTGGCGTCTTCGGGTCCGTTCAGTTTCTTGAAGTTGACGCCGGGTCATCTGGAGATTCTTGGTCGGCAGTTGTCGGATGAGGCGTTGGCGTCGTTGGCGGCGGTGGTGGTGGTCGCGGGTGAGGCGTTGCCGGCGGCGTTGGCGAACCGGTGGCTGACGCTGTTGGGTGCGGGTGGTCTGGTGAACGAGTACGGGCCGACCGAGGCGAGTGTGGGCACCTGTGTCTTCCCGGTCGTGGCGGAGCAGTCGGGTCCGGTGGTGCCGATCGGTCGGGCGCTGCCGGGCATGACGATGTACGTGCTCAACCGGGACCTGCACCTGTCGCCGGTGGGTGTGGTCGGCGAGTTGTACGTGGGCGGTGTGGGCGTGGCCCGGGGATACGCGGGTCAGCCGGCGCTCACTGCCGACCGGTTCCTGCCCGACCCGTTCGCCCCAGCCGGCGTCGAGCCCGGAACCGGCGCCGGGGCGCGGATGTACCGGACCGGGGACCTGGTGCGCCGGATGCCCGACGGGGCGGTGGAGTTCGTCGGCCGCGTCGACCACCAGGTGAAGATCCGCGGCTACCGGATCGAACTCGGCGAGATCGAGTCGGTCGTCGAGGGCGCCGACGGCGTCGGCGACGCGGTCGCCCTGGTCGGCGAGTCGGACCGGCTCGTGGTGTTCTACCGGCCGACCGCGTCGGCGACCCCCGGCCTGCTGGACCGGGTGCGGCGGCGCTGCGCGGAGCAGTTGCCGGAGTACATGATCCCGGCCGAGTTCGTCGCCGTGGAGGCGATCCCGCTCAACGCCAACGGCAAGGTCGACCGGGCCGCCCTCTGGGACGCCGCGGTGCCGGTCGAGCGGGTGCACGTCGCCCCGGCCACGGAGCTGGAGGCCCAGCTGGCCGGCATCTGGGGCCAGGTGCTCAACCTGGAGCGGGTCAGCACCCAGGAGAGCTTCTTCGACCTTGGTGGGCACTCCATCAGCGCCATCGCGCTCGTGGGCGCGCTGCGCGGCGCCGGGCACCCCGTCTCGGTACGCGACGTCTTCGTGCACCGCACGGTCGCCGCCCTGGCGCAGCACCTCGCCGGCGGGGACGACGTCGAGGCGGCGCCCGCCTTCCGGGCGGTCGTCCCGTTCAGCCTGCTCGCCGACGCCGACCGGGCCGCCCTGCCCGCCGGGCTCGCCGACGCGTACCCGTGCGCGCAGGTGCAGCTCGCCATGCTGGTGGTCACCCTCTCCGACTCCGAGCGACGCACCTACCACAACGTGTCGGCGTTCCCGATCCGCGACGAGCACGCCTTCGACGGCGACGCGCTGCGCCGGGCCGTGCGGACCGTGGTGGACCGGCACGAGATCCTGCGCACCTCCTTCGACCTGACCGGCTACTCGGTGCCGATGCAGCTCGTGCACGCCGAGGCGCCCGTCGACGTCACGGTGCTCGACCTGCGCGACGGCACGGACGAGGAGGCCGAGCAGCGGCTGCGGGCGTACCTGGCCGCCGAGCGGGCCCGGCCGTTCACCCCCGACGAGGTTCCGCAGCTGCGCATCGCCGGGGCGGCCGGCCGTGACGACACGTGGTGGTTCGTGCTGACCATGTCGCACGGCATCCTCGAGGGCTGGAGCCACCACTCGCTGCTGATGGAGATCCTCGACAACTACCGCAGCCTGCGGGACACCGGCGCGCCGGCCGCGTTCGAGGCGCCCCCGGTCCGCTACGCCGACTTCGTGGCCGGCGAGATCGAGGCGCTGGCGTCGGCCGAGGACCGCGACTACTGGCAGGGCGTCGTGGCCCGGCCGGTCTTCGAGCTGCCCGCCGGCTGGGGCGAGGACGAGTCGGTCCCGGAGTACGAGTGCGGTACCCGCGTCCCCCTGCACGACCTGATGGACGACCTGCGCGAGCTGGCCAGCCGGACCGACACGTCGCTGAAGAGCGTGCTGCTGGCCGCGCACCTGAAGGTGATGAGCCAGCTCACCGCCGAGCCCGTGTTCACCAGCGGGCTGGTCAGCCACGGCCGGCCCGAGGTGACCGGCGCCGACCGGGTCTACGGGATGCACCTGAACACGCTGCCGTTCGTGCACGACGCGGGCGCGCGGACCTGGCGGGAGCTGGTCCGGGGCACGTACGCCGGGGAGCTGGAGCTGTGGCCGCACCGCCGCTACCCGCTGCCCGCCGTGCAGCGGCTCGGCGACGGGCGCCGGCCGATCGAGATCCTCTTCAACTACCTCGACTTCGAGCAGGTCGACACCGAGCGGGTCGGCTTCGACGACGCGATCTACGAGGCCAGCGGCGAGTTCGGCCTGCACGTCTCCACGCTCGGCGGCGTCCTCAACATCCTGGCCCGGCCGCACCAGGTCAGCTACCCCAACGTCCTGCGCCTCGGTGGCATGTACCGGGCGGTGTTGGAGGCGATGGTCGCCGACGTGGACGGTGACGCGTCGGTGGTGTGTCTGCCGGCGGGTGAGGTGTCGGTGGTGTTGGCCGACGGGGCGTCGGCGGTGGCGCCGGTGTCGCGTTCGGTCCTGGCCGAGTTCGAGGCGCGGGTGGCCGAGGCGCCGTCGGCGGAGGCCGTCTCCGTGCCGGGCGGCGCGGGGGCGGGCTTCGCTGAGCTGGACTCCCGCGCGGCGGCGATCGGGCGACGCCTGGCCGGCCGGGGTGTGGGTGCCGGTGCGGTGGTGGGTGTGCTGTTGGACCGTGGTGTGGAGCTGGTGGCGTCGATGGTGGGGGTGTGGAAGGCGGGTGCGGCGTTCGTGCCGGTGGATCCGTCGTACCCGCCGGGCCGCATCGCCGCGATGCTGGCCGACGCTGGCGCCCGGGTCGCGGTGACCTCGCACCGGTACGCCGACCGGTTCGCCCCGGTCGGCGTGGAGGTGGTGCGCGTCGAGGAGATCGGCGAGAGCGACGCGCCGCTGCCGGTCCACGCCACGGATCTCGACGATTTGGCGTACGTGATTTTCACGTCGGGGTCGACGGGTCGGCCGAAGGGTGTGCAGGTGACGCACCGGGGGTTGGCGAATCATGTGCGGTGGGCGGCGGGTGAGTTGGTGTCGCGTGGTGCGGGTGGTTGTGCGGTGTTCTCGTCGGTGGCGTTCGACTTGCAGGTGCCGAATCTGTGGGCGCCGTTGGTGGCGGGTCAGCGGGTGGTGATGGTGGGTCAGGAGGTGGATCTGGCCGAGTTGGGTGCGGTGTTGGCGTCTTCGGGGCCGTTCAGTTTCTTGAAGTTGACGCCGGGTCATCTGGAGATTCTTGGTCGGCAGTTGTCGGATGAGGCGTTGGCGTCGTTGGCGGCGGTGGTGGTGGTCGCGGGTGAGGCGTTGCCGGCGGCGTTGGCGAACCGGTGGCTGACGCTGTTGGGTGCGGGTGGTCTGGTGAACGAGTACGGGCCGACCGAGGCGAGTGTGGGCACCTGTGTCTTCCCGGTCGTGGCGGAGCAGTCGGGTCCGGTGGTGCCGATCGGTCGGGCGCTGCCGGGCATGACGATGTACGTGCTCAACCGGGACCTGCACCTGTCGCCGGTGGGTGTGGTCGGCGAGTTGTACGTGGGCGGTGTGGGCGTGGCCCGGGGATACGCGGGCCAGCCGGGGCTGACGGCGGAGCGCTTCGTCCCGGACCCCTTCGGGGCGGCGGGAGCGCGGATGTACCGCACGGGGGACCTGGTGCGCCGGATGGCCGACGGGGCGGTGGAGTTCGTCGGCCGCGTCGACCACCAGGTGAAGGTCCGCGGCTACCGGATCGAACTCGGCGAGATCGAGTCGGTCCTGGAGGGCACCGATGGCGTGGCCGACGCGGTCGCCCTGGTCTCGGGCTCAGCCGCCGAGGGCGACGCGCGGCTGGTGGCCTTCTACCGGCCGGCCGCGTCGGCGACCCCCGGCCTGCTTGACCGGGTGCGGCGGCGCTGCGCGGAGCAGTTGCCGGAGTACATGATCCCGGCCGAGTTCGTGGCCGTGGAGGCGATCCCGCTCAACGCCAACGGCAAGGTCGACCGGGCCGCCCTCTGGGACGCCGCGGTGCCGGTCGAGCGGGTGCACGTCGCCCCGGCCACGGAGCTGGAGGCCCAGCTGGCCGGCATCTGGGGCCAGGTGCTCAACCTGGAGCGGGTCAGCACCCAGGACAGCTTCTTCGACCTCGGCGGCGACTCGCTGCGGGCGGTCGCCCTGGTCGGCGCGCTGCGGGCGGCCGGCTTCCCGGTGGCCGTCCGGGACGTCTTCCTGCACCGCACGGTCGCCGCCCTGGCCGGGCACCTCGGCGCCAAGGACGCCGCACCGGCGGCGCCGGCCTTCCAGGCCGTCGCGCCCTTCTCCCTGCTGACGGCCGCCGACCGGGCCGCCCTGCCCGCCGGGCTCGTCGACGCGTACCCGGCCGTGCAGGCACAGGTCGGGATGGCCGTGGAGATCCAGAAGGATCCCGGCAAGTCGCTGTACCACATCGTCCGCTGCTTCCGGGTGCACAGTGGACGGCCGTTCTCGGCCGACGCGCTGCGGGCCGCCGTGCGGGACGTGGTCGGCCGGCACGAGACGCTGCGCACCTCGTTCGACCTCACCGGCTTCTCCGTGCCGATGCAGCTCGTGCACGCCGAGGCGCCGGTCGACGTGCGGGTCACGGAGCTGACCGGCGGGGACGTCGAGGCCCGGCTGCGGGCGTACGTGGACGCGGAACGGGCGCGACCCTTCGCGCTGGACCAGCCGGCGCCGCTGCTGCGGGTCGCCGCGCACCGCACCGACGAGCGGGGCTGGTGGCTCACCGTCGCCGTCAGCCACCTGGTCACCGGCGGCTGGGACCTGAACACCCTGCTGGTCGAGCTGATCGGCTGCTACGAGCGGCGCAGCGCCGGCATGGTGCCGGAGTCGCCGGAGCCGACCGCCGTCCGGTACGCCGACTTCGTCGCCGCCGAACTGGCGGCGCTGACGGCCGGCGAGGACGAGGCGTACTGGCGGGGCGTCGTCGACGGGTACGCCGGCTTCACCCCGCCGGACGGCTGGGGCCGCACCGACGGCCCCCGGGAGAGCCTGCGCACCCGGGTCAGCTTCCAGGACCTGGAGCCGAAGCTGCGCGCGCTCGCGTCGACCCTCGACGTGTCGCCCAAGTCGGTGCTGCACGCCGCGCACCTGAAGGTGATGAGCCAGCTCACCGACCAGGGCCGGTTCTACACGGGGCTGGTGTGCGACGCGCGGCCGGAGGTGCGGGGCGCGGAGCGGGTGCACGGCATGTACATCAACGTGCTGCCGTTCGGGTACGCGCGCGGTGCGGGCACGTGGCGGGAGCTGGTGCGGTCGGTGTTCGACCGCGAGGTGGAGCTGTGGCCGCACCGGCGGTACCCGCTGCCGGCGGTGCAGCGGATGGCCGGTGCCGGGTCCCGCCCGATCGACGTCGTCTTCGACTACACCGAGTTCCGCCGCGCCGGGGTCGTCGCCGACGAGTCCGTCGACTTCGAGGCCATCGCCGGGGAGGGCGGCACCGAGTTCGCCCTCCAGGTGACCGCCGCCGGCGGCTTCCTCGACCTGGTCGGCGACAGCCACGTCTTCGGTCCCGCCGCGCTGGCCCGGTTGGGGGCGATGTTCCGCCAGGTGCTGACGGCGATGGTCGCCGACCCCGAGGGCGACGCGGTCGCCGTCCGCCTGCCGTCGGCCGAGCGCGACGAGATCGAGGCCTGGTCGGCCGGCGGCACCGCCGAGGCCGGCGGGTACGCCCCGGCGGCGTTCGAGGCGCAGGCGGCGCGGCGGCCGGACGCGGTGGCGCTCACCTGCGACGGCACCCGCGTGAGCTACCGGGACCTCAACGCCCGGGCGAACCGGTTGGCGCACCACCTGCGTCAGTTGGGGGTGGGGCCGGAGGTCCTGGTCGGGGTGTGTGCGCACCGCTCGGTCGAGCAGGTCGTGGCGATGCTGGCGGTGCACAAGGCCGGTGGGGTGTACCTGCCGTTGGATCCGTCGTACCCGGCGGAGCGGTTGGCGTTCATGCTTACCGACGCGGCGGCCCCGGTGCTGCTCACCACCGCCGAGCTGCGCGGCCAGCTCCCGGCGGCCGAGGCCGTCACCGTGCTGCTGGACGGCCCGGACGCCTGGGCCGGCCAGCCGGCCACCGACCCGGAGCCGCTCACCCACGCCGACAGCGGCTGCTACGTCATCTACACCTCCGGCTCGACCGGCCAGCCCAAGGGCGTCCTCGTGCCGCACCGGGGGATGGTCAACCGCTCCGCGTACGCCGGCCGGCGGATCAACCGCCTCGACGAGCGGGCGGTGCTGCTCCAGAAGACCGAGATCGGCTTCGACGTCTCCCCGGCCGAGGTCTACGCGGCCCTGTCGGCAGGCGCCCGGATCGTGGTGGCCCGCCCCGGCGGGCACCGCGACCCCGCGTACCTGCGGGAGCTGATCGTCCGCGAGGGCGTCACCGCCGTCGAGCTGGTGCCGAGCATGCTGTCGGCGCTGCTGGCCGAGGGGATCGGCGCGTGCCGGTCGCTGCGGTCGGTGGCGGTGGGCGGCGAGGAGATCGCGGTCGACGTGGCGCGGGCGTTCCTGACCGCGCTACCGGACTGCGAGCTGCACAACACGTACGGCCCGGCCGAGACCACCGTCGACGTCACCAGCTGGCTCTGCACCGCCGAGGCCCTGCGCGGGCTGTCCCGGGTGCCGCTCGGCACCCCGTTCACCAACCTCACCGTCCGGGTGCTCGACGAGGACCTGCAACCGGTGCCGGTCGGGGTGCGCGGCGAGCTGTGCGTCGGCGGGCTCGGGCTGGCCCGGGGCTACCTCGGGGCGCCCGGTACGACCGCGCAGCGGTTCGTGCCGGACCCGTACGGTCCGCCCGGGTCGCGGCTCTACCGCACCGGGGACGCGGCGGCGTGGCGACCCGACGGCACGGTCGACTTCCTGGGCCGCATCGACTCGCAGGTCAAGCTGCACGGCGTACGCATCGAGCTGGGGGAGATCGAGACGGCCCTGCGGGCCTGCCCCGGGGTGACCGACGCGGTCGCCGCGGTCCGCGAGCAGGACGGCCGGCGCACCCTCGTCGGCTACCTCGTCACCGACGGCGCAGCCGCGCCCACCCCCGGCGAGCTGCGGGAACGGCTGCTGGCCGAGCTGCCGGAGGCGATGGTGCCGGCCGCCTACGTCACGGTCGACGCCGTCCCCGTGGACCCGCACGGCAAGGTCGACCGGCGGCAACTGCCGGCGCCGGACGCGCGCTCCTACGCCCGGGGCCGCTACGAGCGGCCCAACGGCCCGGTGGAGTCGGCGATGGCCGGCGTCTGGTCGTGGGTGCTCGACCTCGACCGGGTCAGCGTCACCGAGAGCTTCTTCGACCTGGGCGGCGACTCGATGACGGCGGTGACCCTGGTCGGGTCGCTCCGCGCCGCGGGCCACGACGTCACGGTGCGGGACATCTTCGCGCACCGCACGATCCGCCGCCTGGTCACCGCCCTCGCCGAGGCCGACACCGCCAAGGAGGGGGCCTTTCGCCCCGTCGAGCCGTACGCGCTGATCAACGCCGCCGACCGGGCCAGGCTGCCCGGCGGGCTGGTCGACGCGTACCCGGCGACGCAGGCCCAGGTCGGCATGGCCGTGGAGATCCAGAAGGATCCCGGCAGGTCGCTGTACCACGTCGTGCAGTCGGTCCGGGTCGACGACGGCCGGCCGTTCGCCGCCGACGCGCTCCAGGCGACGGTCGACGCGCTGGTCGCCCGGCACGAGACGCTGCGCACCTCGGTCGACCTGACCGGCTACTCGGTGCCGATGCAGCTGGTGCGCGCGAGCACCGCCGTGCCGGTCACCGTGCACCCGGCCGCCGCTCACTCCGAGCACCTGGCCGCCGAGCGGCGTACCCCCTTCGACCTGGACTCGGCGGCGCCCCTGCTGCGCGTCGCCGCGCACGCCGACGGCGCGGGGGCCTGGTGGCTGACCCTCGCGGTGAGCCACCTGGTCACCGGCGGCTGGGACCTCGACGCCCTGCTCGCCGAGCTGCTCGGCGAGTACGCCCGGCGAAGCCGGGGCGAGGCGCCGACGCCGGTCGAACCTCCCGCCGTCCGGTACGCCGACCACGTCGCCGGCGAACTGGAGGCGCTGCGCTCGCCGGAGACCGTCGCGCACTGGCGGGCGGTGGTGACCGGCCGGCCGAAGCTGACCCTCCCGGACGCCTTCGGCGACCGGTCCGGCCCGGCGGCGGTCTGCCGGCACACCGTCGACGTGCACGACCTGGACGCGGCGGTCCGCCGCCTCGCCAGCGACACCGGCACGTCCGTCAAGGCGGTGCTGCACGCCGCGCACCTGAAGGTGATGAGCCAGCTCACCAACGAGTCCGCCTTCTACACGGGCCTGGTGTGCGACGCGCGCCCCGAGGTGCGGGGCGCGGAGCGGGTGCACGGCATGTACATCAACGTGCTGCCGTTCGCGCACGCCCGCTCGGCGGGCACGTGGCGGGAGCTGGTGCGGTCGGTGTTCGACCGCGAGGTGGAGCTGTGGCCGCACCGGCGGTACCCGCTGCCGGCGGTGGCGCGGCTGGCCGGTGCCAGCTCCCGCCCGATCGACGTCGTCTTCGGCTACGTGGAGACCCGGCAGGACGGCGGCGGCACGGTCGAGGCGACCGGCGCCGGCACCGACCTCGTCGAGGTCGGCGGGCCCGGGGCCACCGAGTTCGGCCTGTCGGTCGGGGCGGGCGGCGGGACCGTCCGCCTGGTCAGCGACAGCCGGACCGCCGACCCGGCCGCCCTCGTGCGGATCGGGGCGATGTTCCGCGAGGTGCTGACGGCGATGGTGACCGACCCGGACGGGGACGCGGCGGCGCCGCGCCTGCCGGCCGGGGAGCGCGCCGAGCTCGCCCGGTTCACCCCGGGCCGCAGCGTCGAGGTCGGCGCTTACCTGCCGGCGGCGTTCGAGGCGCAGGCGGCGCGGCGGCCGGACGCGGTGGCGTTCACGGCCGAGGGCGTGTCCTTCTCGTACGGGCAGCTCAACGGCCGGGCGAACCGGCTGGCGCACCACCTGCGCAAGCTGGGGGTGGGGCCGGAGGTCCTGGTCGGGGTGTGCGCGCACCGGTCGGTGGAGCAGGTCGTGGCGATGTTGGCGGTGCACAAGGCCGGTGGGGTGTACCTGCCGTTGGATCCGTCGTACCCGGCGGAGCGGTTGGCGTTCATGCTCGCCGACGCGGCGGCCCCGGTGCTGCTCACCACCGCCGAGCTGCGGGCGCAACTGCCGCCGGTCGAGGCCACGGTGGTGCTGCTCGACGAGCCGGACGCCTGGGCCGACCGGCCGCCGACCGACCCGGAGCCGCTCACCGGCCCGGACAACGGCAGCGTCGTCATCTACACCTCGGGTTCCACAGGCCGCCCCAAGGGCTCGTTGCTGTCGCACCGGGCTTTGGTCAACCGCACCGAGCACGTCGGCGCGCAGGTCTACCGGCTGGGCTCCGACGCCGTCGTGCTCCAGAAGACCGAGATCGGCTTCGACGTCTCGCCGGGAGAGGTCTACGCGGCCCTGTCGGCGGGCGCCCGGATCGTGGTGGCCCGCCCCGGCGGGCACCGCGACCCCGCGTACCTGTGCGAGCTGATGGCCCGCGAGGGCGTCACCACCGTCCACTTCGTGCCGTCGATGCTCCCGGCGCTGCTGGCCGAGGGGCTGGCCGGGTGCCGGTCGCTGCGGTCGGTGGCGGTGGGCGGCGAGGAGATCGCCGTCGACGTGGCGCGGGCGTTCCTGGCCGCGCTGCCCGGCTGCGAGCTGCACAACACGTACGGGCCGGCCGAGGCCACCGTCGACGTGAGCAGTTGGCGGTGCACCGCCGACGCCCTGGCCGGGCTGTCCCGGGTGCCGCTCGGCACGCCCCACCCGAACCTGCGCCTGTACGTCCTCGACGACCGGCTCGACCCGGTGCCGGTCGGCGTGCCCGGCGAGCTGTGCGTCGGCGGGACGGGACTGGCCCGGGGTTACCTGGGCCGGCCGGGGCCGACCGGCGAGAGGTTCGTGCCGGACCCGTACGGCCCGCCCGGGGCGCGGCTCTACCGCACCGGGGACGCGGCGGGGTGGCGCCCGGACGGCACCGTGGACTTCCTGGGCCGGCTGGACTCGCAGGTCAAGCTGCACGGCGTACGCATCGAGCTGGGGGAGATCGAGACGGCCCTGCGGGCCTGCCCCGGCGTGGCCGAGGCGGTCGCCGCCGTGCGCGAGCAGGACGGCCGGCGCGTCCTCGTCGGGTACGTGCTGCCAACCACCGGCGAGGCACCGGCCCCGGCCCGGCTGCGGGAGCGGCTGCTGGCCGCGCTGCCCGAGGCGATGGTCCCGGCCGCCTACGTCACCGTCGACGCCGTCCCGAAGGACCCGAACGGCAAGGTCGACCGGCGGCAACTGCCGGCCCCCGACACCGGTTCGTACGCCACCGGGGAGTACCAGGCCCCGGCCGGGGAGATCGAGGCGGAGATCGCCGGGATCTGGGCGCGGGTGCTCGGCGTGGCCCGCGTCGGCGTCACCGACAGCTTCTTCGACCTGGGCGGCGACTCGATGCTCGCGGTGACCCTGGTCGGCACGCTGCGCGCCGCCGGGCACCGCACCAGCGTGCGGGACGTCTTCGCGCACCGCACCGTACGCCGGCTGGCCGCCGCGCTGGGCGACGCCGACACCGACGAGTTCCGCCCGGTCGCGCCGTACGCGCTGATGGGCGCCGCCGACCGGGCCCGGCTGCCCGGCGGCCTGGTCGACGCCTACCCGGCGTCGCGCACCCAGCTCGGCATGCTGGTGGAGTCGGCCGTCAGCGGCGACCGCGCGGTCTACCACAGCGTGCTGGCCCACCAGGTCCGCGACGGGCGGCCGTTCGACGCCGAGGCGCTGCGCGGCGCGGTGCACGCCGTGGTCGCCCGGCACGAGATCCTGCGCACGTCGTTCGACCTGGTCGGCTACTCGGTGCCGATGCAGCTCGTGCACGCCGTTGCCGAGCCCGACGTGCGCGTCGAGGACGGCCGGGGCGTCCCGACCGAGCGGCACGCCGCGCTCTTCGCGGAGTTCGTCGCCGCCGAGCGGGCCCGCCCGTTCGACGTCTCCACCGCGCCGCTGCTGCGCGTCACGGCGCACCTGGACAGCGACGAGAGCTGGTGGTTCACCTTCACCATCAGCCACGTCGTCACCGAGGGCTGGAGCAGCGCACGGCTGGTCGCCGAGGTGCTCGACGCCTACGCCGAGCTGGTCGACGGCCGCACCCCCGCGTCCGCCGACGTGCCGCCCGTGCGCTACGCCGACTTCATCGCCGCCGAACTCGCCGCGCTGGAGTCGACCGCCGACCGGGAGCACTGGCGGTCCGTGTGGGACGGGCGCGCCCCGTTCACCCTGCCCACCGGCTGGGGCGAGCCGGACGCGCCGGACGCCACGGTCGACGCCACGGTCGACTTCACGGACCTGGACGAGGCGTTGCGCGCCCTGGCCCGCGACACCGACGTGTCGGTGAAGGCGGTGCTGCACGCCGCGCACCTGAAGGTGCTCAGCCAGCTCACCGGCGAGCCGGGCTTCCACGCCGGCCTCGTCTGCGACGCCCGGCCCGAGGTGCTCGGCGCCGACGAGGTGCAGGGCATGTACCTCAACACGGTGCCGTTCCCGTACGACCGGTCCGCCCGCAGCTGGCGGGAGCTCGTCGCCGCGGTGTTCGACCGGGAGGTCGCGCTCTGGCCGCACCGGCGCTTCCCGCTGGCCGAGATGCAGCGCGAGGCCGGCCACCGGCTGCTGCACGTCCTGTTCAACTACCAGGACTTCACCCGCGCGACGCGGGCCGGCGACGGCTCCGGCCCGGTGGTCACCGGCAACGCCGGCGAGGGCGCCACCGAGTTCGACCTCTCCTGCTTCGCGCAGCGGGGCCGCTACGCGCTCTCCGCCCGGGCGGGGCTGGTCAGCCGGGCCAACCTGGACCGGATCGCCGCCATGTACCGGGCGGTGCTGGAGGCGATGGTCGCCGACCCCGACGGCGACTGCCAGGCCGTCTGCGTGCCCGGTGGCGAGCGGGACCGCCTGCTCGGCGTCACCGACCCGGGCGCGGACGAGCCGGTCACCGGCACCATGGTCGAGCTGTTCCAGGCCCAGCTGGCCCGCGACCCGCAGGCCGTGGCGGTGGTGGCCGGCGCCGTCGAGCTGACGTACGCCCAGGTCGACGCGGCCGCCAACCGGCTGGCGCACCACCTGCGCGCGGCCGGCGCCGGCCGGGAGACCGTCGTCGGGGTCTGCCTCGACCGGGACGCGGACCTGGTGCCGGCGCTGCTCGGCGTGCTCAAGGCGGGGGCGGCGTACCTGCCGCTGGACCCGGCCCAGCCCGCCGAGCGGATCGGCTACATGCTGGCCGACGCCGGGGCGCGGACCGTGGTGACCACCTCCGCGCAGGCGCAGTCGCTCGCCGGCTTCGACGGGCGGCGGGTGCTGCTGGACGCCGGCGACCTGGCCGGGCAGCCGGAGACCGATCCGGGAATCGCCCGCGACCCGGACGACCTGCTCTACGTCATCTACACCTCCGGCTCGACCGGCCGGCCCAAGGGCGTCTGCGTGAGCGACGCCAACGTGCTGCGCCTGCTCGACGCCGCGCAGGAGCACTACGCGGTGGACGAGACCGACGTGTGGGCGCTGTTCCACTCGTACGCCTTCGACGTCTCCGTCTGGGAGCTGTGGGGGGCGCTGCTGCACGGCAGCCGGCTGGTGCTGGTGCCGCGCGAGGTGGCCCGGGTGCCGCAGGACCTGCTGGACCTGCTGGTGGCGCAGCGGGTCACCATGCTGGCGCAGACCCCGACGGCGTTGCGCGGGCTAGTCCGGCTCGCCGCCGAGGACGCCCCCGGGATCCGGGACCTGTCGCTGCGCGCGGTGGTGGTCGCGGGGGAGAAGCTCGACTTCGCCGACCTCGCGCCGTGGGCCGCCCGCCTCGGGCTGGCCCGGGTGGCGCTGGTCAACATGTACGGGATCACCGAGACCACCGTCTACTCCACCTACCACCGGATCACCCGGGCCGACCTCGCGCCCGGGGTGGGCAGCCGCATCGGCCGGCCGCTGTCCGGGGTGCGGATGTACGTGCTCGACCAGTACGGCCACCCGGCGCCCATAGGGGTGCCCGGCGAGGTGTACCTGGCCGGGCACGGGGTGGCCCGGGGCTACCTCGGTCAGCCCGAGCTGACCGCGCGGCGCTTCCTGCCCGACCCGTACGGCCCGCCCGGCAGCCGGATGTACCGCACCGGCGACCTGGCCACCCGGCTGCCCGACGGCAGCGTGGAGTTCCTCGGCCGGCTCGACGACCAGGTGAAGCTCCGGGGCTACCGGATCGAGCCGGGCGAGGTCGAGGCGGCGCTGACCGCGCTGCCCGGTGTCGCGGAGGCGGTCGTCGTGCTGCGCGCGGACGACCCGGCCGATTCCCGGCTGACCGCGTACCTGGTGGCCGGCGACGAGCCTCTGCCGGAGGTCGGGTCGCTGCGCGCCGGGCTGGCGCGCAGCCTGCCGGAGTACATGGTCCCGTCGGCGTTTGTGGTGCTGGACGAGCTGCCGCGCAACAACAGCGGCAAGCTGGACCGGCGGGCGCTGCCCGCGCCCACCGGCGCGACGCTGCCGGGGCGGGACTTCGTCGCCGCGGCGGGGCCGCTGGAGGATCGGGTGGCCGCCGCCTGGGCCGATGTGCTGGGCCTGCCGGCGGTGAGCGTCGTCGACGGCTTCTTCGACCTCGGCGGGCACTCCATCACGGCGCTGGTGCTGGCCGGCACGATGCGTGCGACCGGGCTGGACGTGACGGTCGCGGACATCTTCCGGCACCCCACCGTCCGGGCGCTCTGCGAGGTGCTCGCGAGCCGGGACGCGCCGGCGCCGGCCGAGCGCCCCGTCGAGCCCTTCGAGCTGGTCGCCCCCGCCGACCTGCCGCTGCTGCCGGCCGGGCTGGACGACGTGTACCCGCTGTCGCGGGTCCAGCTGGGCATGCTGCTGGAGATGCTGGCCGACAACGGCCAGAACCACTACCACAACGTCGCCTCGTTCGTCGTCCCCGACGACGAGCCGTTCGACCCGGCGACGCTGCGGGCCGCCGTCGGCGAGGTGGTGGCCCGGCACGACGTGCTGCGCACCTCGGTGGACACCACCAGCTACTCGGTGCCCATGCAGCTGGTGCACCGCGCGGTGGACGTCCCGGTCGGCGTCCGCGACCTGCGCGGGCTGGCCGAGGCGGACCGGACGGCCCTGGTGCGCCGGCTCGTCGGCGAGGAGTACCAGGAGCTGTTCGACGTCGAGCGGGCGCCGCTGCTGCGGTTCACCGTGTGCCTGGAGACCGACCGCAGCTGGCGGCTGGTGCTCACCATCTGCCACGTCGTCATCGAGGGCTGGAGCCTGCACGCCCTGGTGATGGAGGTCCTGGACCACTACCACGCGCGGCGCGCGGGCGCCGGCCCCGACACCGACACCACCCCGCCCGGGGTGCGGTTCGCCGACTTCGTCGCCGGCGAGCTGCGCGCCCTGGACTCGGAGGACGACCGGCGCTACTGGCAGGACGTGGTCGAACGGCACCCGAGGTTCCTGCTCCCCGCCGCGTGGGCGCCGCCGGCACCCGCCGAGCGGGAGCCGTACGCCGAGGTGGTGTCCTACGCCGACCTGGAGCCGCGGCTGCGGGCCCTGGCCTCGGCGGCCCGGGTGTCGCTCAAGGCGGTGCTGCACGCCGCGCACCTGAAGGTGCTCAGCCAGCTCACCGACGAGCCGACCTTCTACAGCGGGCTGGTCTGCAACACCCGGCCCGACGTGGTGGGCAGCGAGCGGGTCTACGCCATGTCGCTGAACACCCTGCCGTTCCCGCACGACCGGCGGGCGACCAGCTGGCGGGAGCTCATCGAGCGGGTGCACGCCCGCGAGGCCGACCTGTGGCCGCACCGGCGCTACCCGGCGCCGGCCATCCGCACCCCCGGCCGCGGGGCCCGCCTCACCGACGTCTACTTCAGCTACCTCGACTTCACCGAGGTGGACGGCGGGCGCACCGCGCCCGGGGCGCGGATCGGCGCGAGCACCTCGGAGTTCGCGCTCGCCGTCGCCGCGGGCGCCGGCCGGCTCGAACTGAGCACCGACAGCCACGCCATGGGCCGGGCCGACGCCACACGGCTGGCCGGCATGTACCGGCTGGTGCTGGAGGCCATGGTGGCCGACCCCGACGGCGACCCCCGGGCGGCGTACCTGCCCGCCGGGGAACGGCACGACGTGCTGGTGGGCTGGAACTCCTCGACCGCGCCGGGCTGCGCCGACCCGGTCCCGGACCGGGTCGCGGCGCGGGCCGCGGCGACCCCCGACGCGGAGGCCGTCGACGGTACGACCTACGCCGAGCTGGACGCGGCGGCCAACCGGATCGGCCACCACCTGCGCGGGGCGGGGATCGGCCCGGAGCGGGTCGTGGGGGTGCTGCTGGACCGGGGCGTCGACCTCGTCGCCGCCCTGCTCGGCATCTGGCGGGCCGGCGGCGCGTACCTGCCGATCGACCCGGGGCACCCGGCCGAGCGGGTCGCCGCGATGCTCGCCGACGCCGGGGCGACGGTGGTGGTGACCTCGACCGGCCACGCCGACCGGTTCACCGGCGTGGAGCTGGTGCTGCTCGACCGCGACGCCGGGCGGATCGCCGCGCTGCCCGCCGACCCGCCGGACGGCCGGATCGACCCGGACCACCTCGCGTACGTCATCTTCACCTCCGGCTCGACCGGCCGGCCGAACGGGGTGCAGATCAGCCACCGCAGCCTCGCCAACTATCTGGGCTGGGCGGCCGAGGAACTCGTCGCCGACCGCACCGGCGGCGCGGCGCTCTTCTCGTCGGTCGCGTACGACATGGTGGTCACCAGCATCTGGGCGCCGCTGGTCACCGGGCAGCGGCTCTGGCTGCTGCCGCCCGACGCCGGCCTGGACGAGCTGGGCCCGCGGCTGGCCGACGCCGGCCCGTTCAGCTTCGTCAAGCTGACCCCCGGCCACCTCGACCTGCTGTCCCGCCAGCTCGGCGCGGACCGGGCCGCCGCCCTGACCCCGCTGCTGGTGCTGGGAGGCGAGGCGCTGACCCGGCAGGTCTGCGACCGCTGGCACGCGCTCGCGCCGGACACCGTGCTGCTCAACGAGTACGGGCCGACGGAGGCGACCGTGGCGGTCAGCCGGTACCCGGTCACCGGGCCGCTGCCGGCCGACGTCGCGCCGATCGGCCGGCCGCTGGGCGGGATGCGGACCTACGTCCTCGACGCCGACCTGCAACCGGTGCCGGTGGGCGTGGTCGGCCACGTCCACCTCGGCGGCCCCGGTCTCGCCCGGGGCTACGCCGGACGGCCGGCCCTGACCGCCGACCGGTTCGTGCCCGATCCGTTCGACGCGGACGGCGCGCGGCTGTACCGGACCGGCGACCTGGGACGCTGGCTGCCCGACGGGCAGCTGGACCTGCTCGGCCGGGTCGACGACCAGGTGAAGATCCGTGGCCACCGGGTGGAGCCCGGCGAGGTCAGGGCGGTGCTGGTCGCGCATCCGGGCGTGCGGGACGCGGTGGTGACCGTCGAGTCGACGGGCGCCGGTGGGCCCCGCCTGGTGGCCTACCACGTCGGCGACGCGCCGGGCCTGGCCGAGCACTGCGCCCGCTGGCTGCCGAGCCAACTGGTGCCGAGCGTCTTCGTCCCGGTGCCCGCCATCCCGCTCAACGCCAACGGCAAGGTCGACCGTCGGGCGCTGCCCCCGGTGGACGTGGCCGGGGCGGCCGGCCACGTCCCGCCCCGCCCGGGGCTGGAGCAGTCGATCGCCGACATCTGGGCCCGCGTCCTCCAGATCGACCGGGTCGGCCGGCACGACCGGTTCTTCGCCCTGGGCGGGCACTCGCTGCTGGTCGTGCCGGTGGTGACGGCGGCCCGGCAGGCCGGTGTCCCGCTGACGCTGCGGGCGGCGATGCTCGACCGGACCCTGGCCGAGCTGGCCGCCTCGCTCACCCCGACCCGAGCGGCGGCGCCCGCCGGCCCGGCGGCACGGGCCGGCGTGGCGCGCACCGCCGCGGTGCTGCCGCCCGTCGAGCCGCTGCTCGCCGCCCACCGGGTGCCCGGCGCGTCGCTGGCCCTGCTCGCGGACGGCGAGCTGGTGGAGGTCCGCACCGCCGGGCACCTCGCGGCCGGCGGCGACGCGCCGGTGACCCCGGCGGCCATCTTCCAGGTCGGCTCGGTCAGCAAGCTGGTCGCCGCGGTGGGCGCGCTCGTCCTCGTCGGGCGGGGACAGCTCCACCTCGACACGGACGTCAACGCGTACCTGAAGGGCTGGCAGCTGCCCACCGACCGGCCGGTGAGCCTGCGGCAGCTGCTCTGCCACGTCGCCGGGCTGACCCCGACGGGCAGCACCGGGTACCCGCGTGGCGGCCCCGTGCCGACCCTGTCGGACGTGCTGCACGGCCGGGGCGTGCCCACCGGCCCGGTCCGGGCGTTCGACGCGCCCGACCCGGTCGCGGTGGAGCGCAACAGCCACTTCGTGGTGGTGCAGCAGCTCATGGAGGACGTCACCGCGACGCCCTTCGCCGACCTGATGGCCGAGCTGGTCTTCGACCCGACGGGAATGACCGGCAGCAGCTTCGACCAGCGCTTCCCGGAGACGTCCGGCCGGCCGGTGGCCGTCGGGCACGACGAGCGGGGCGAGCCGCTGCCGGGTGGCTGGCAGGTGCGGACGGACCTGGCGGCGGCCGGTCTCTGGACCACCGCCACCGACCTGGCGCAGCTCGTCAGGGAGATCCACCTCGCGCACCAGGGCGGCGCGGCCCTGCTGAGCCAGGAGCTGGCGGTGGCGCAACTGACCGCCGGAGCGGGCGGCGTCTTCGGGCTCGGCTGCATGGTCGACCGCATCGAGGGGCCCGCCGGAGCGCAAGTGGAGTTCACCCACCGCGGCCGGGTCCCCGGCTACCGCGCGCTCACCGCCGGCCGGGTGCCCGACGGGTCCGGGCTGGTGCTGCTGACCAACGGCGACGAGGGCCACGAGGTCGTGTCGCGCCTGGCGTCCGACACCGCACTGACGGAGGAAATGTGATGACGACCGTACCGAGCATCGCCACGGTCACCGACCCACCGACCCGGCAGGTGCGGCACCTCGTGTCGATCCGCGACCTGACCGACGACGACCTCTACTCGATCGTGGCGCGGGGGGCGAGGTTCGCCGCCGGCGAGTCCGCCAGCTCGCTGGCCGACCGGGTGGTCGGCACCTACTTCGTGAAGACGTCGACCCGGACCCGGACCGCGTTCACCGTCGCCGCGCTGCGGCTCGGCGCGAAGACCATCCAGTACGGGCCGGACGACCTCCAGGTCAACACCGGCGAGTCCAGCGCGGACACCGGCCGGGTGCTGTCGGGCATGCTCGACGTGCTGGTGGCGCGGACCGCCGCCGACCCGGGGGAGATGCGCGACTGGTCACGGCAGCACCGGATGGCCGTGATCAACGCGATGAGCGCCGAGGAGCACCCGACGCAGGCGCTGGCCGACCTGACCACCCTGCTGCGCCGCTTCGGCCGGATCGAGCAGCTGCGGCTGCTCTACCTGGGCGAGGCGAACAACACCGCGACGGCCCTGGCCCTGGCACTGACCCGCTTCCCCGGCGTCGAGCTGGAGCTGCGCACCCCGGCGGGGTACGGGCTGCCAGCCGGCATCGCGGCGGTCGCGCGGGCGCAGGCGCAGCGCTGCGGCGCTCACCTCGTCGAGCGGCACCACATGGACGACCTGCCGGGTGACCGGGACGCCATCTACACCACCCGCTGGCAGACCACCGGCACCAGCAAGCCCGACCCCGACTGGCGGGTGCGCTTCGCCCCGTTCCGGGTGGACCGGGAGCTGTGGCGGCGCAGCCCGCACGCGGTCTTCATGCACGACCTGCCGGCGCACCGGGGGGAGGAGGTGACCGCCGAGGTCCTCGACGGGCCGGCCAGCATCGCCTTCCAGCAGGCGGAGAACAAGCTCTACAGCGCGATGGCCGTGCTCGACTGGTGCCGGGCCGCCCCCGCCGGGTATCCGTCGTGAGCGCGGTCGGGCGCCCGGCGGCCACGTCCCGGCAACCGGGCCGCCTGACCGGCAACCGTGACTTCCTGCTGCTCTGGGTCGGCTCCGGGGTCTCCGCGCTGGGCTCCCGGGCCACCTCGATCAGCTACACCCTGCTGGTCTTCTGGTCCACGGGATCGGCCACGGCGGCCAGCCTGGTCACCTTCGCCGCGTTGCTGCCCAACCTGGTCACCCAGCTGCCGGCCGGCGCGCTGGTGGACCGCTGGGACCGGCGCCGCACGATGGTCCTCTGCAACGCCGGGCGGATCGTCGCGATCGGCAGCGTCGCGGTCGCGGTCGCCCGGGACGCGGTGTGGCTGCCGCACCTGATGGCGGTCGCGTTCGTGGAGGCCAGCCTGGGCATCTGCTACGCCCTGGCCGAGCGCGCCGCGGTGTTCAACGTGGTGCCGGCCGACCGGTACGGCGCGGCGACGGCGGCCAACGAGTCACGGGCCAACGCGGCCAGCATCCTCGGTCAGCCGGCCGGCACCCTGCTGTACGCGCTGACCCGCTGGGCGCCGTTCGGCTTCGCCGTGCTGATGCACGTGGTCTCGCTGGTCACCCTGCTCTTCGTCCGGCGGGACCTGCAGGCGCCGAAGGCGCGGGCGGACGAGCCCGGCGGGCTGCTGGCCCGGATGCGGGAGGGCTTCGCCTTCGTCTGGGGCCAGCTCTACCTGCGCCGCGCCCTCGGCCTCTTCGCGGCGAGCAACATCCTGTTCCAGGTGCTCGGGCTCGGGCTGGTGGTGATCGTCAAGGCCCGGGGCGGGTCGCCACCCACGGTCGGCATGCTGCTGGTGGTGAACAGCGTGCTCGGCATGGCCGGCGCGATGACCAGCAACTTCTACCTGAGCCGCTGGGGGATCCGCCGGATCATCATGGGGGTCAACATCGCCTGGGCGGTGCTGATGCCGCTGATCGGGCTGGCCCCGGGCCTCGTCGTCCTCGGCGCGATCTTCGCGTTGATCCACTATGGCGCCGGCATCAGCAACGTGGCCGGGATGCTCTACGTGCTCCGGTCCGCGCCCGACCACCTGCGCGGGCGGGCCGGCTCGATCGTCATGCTGCTCAGCTCGGGAGCCAACTCGCTCGGGGCGCTCTTCGCCGGCTTCCTGCTCGACTCGACGGACGTCACCACGGCCATGCTGGTCGTGGGCGGGGCGATGGGGGTGATCGCGGTGCTCGCGGTGCTCGGCTTCGGCGGTCGCGCCGCCGCCGAGTCGGAGCGCGCGGAGACCGAACGCGCGGAGTCGGAGCGCGCGGAGACCGCACGGGCCGAGGCCGGGCGGGCCGGGTCGGAGCGCGCGGAGGCCGACGGGGAGCCGGTGGTGGGAAGGCGCGCACCGGGTGAGCCGTGCGGCCCGGCGGTCGGCGATATCGACGAAATATAGCGGCGCCACGGACCCTGCAACGGATCGCACAGCCTCAGACGGTGAGGAGCCCCCTGGAATGACCGCGCACGCGAGCTGGAAGCCGCTGGAGATCACCCCGGAGAGCGCCGGCTGCGCGCCGAGCGCCGAGGGCCTGGTCGGCCACCTCCGCGAGCTGGACCTGGCGGAGGTGCTCACCGCCGAGAAGGCGCTCGTCTTCCGTGGCTTCGGGGTGCGCCCGGAGACCCTGGACCCGGTGATGGACCTGCTGCTGCCGAGGCGACTGGCCTACGTGCACGGCAACTCGCCCCGTACCAAGGTGGGCCGCAACGTCTACACCTCCACCGAGTACCCGGCCCGCTACACGATCTCGATGCACAACGAGCTGTCGTACGCCGCCCGGTGGCCCGCCCGGCTGCTCTTCTTCTGCCAGATCGCGGCCGAGACCGGCGGCGCCACCCCGGTCGTCGACGCCGCGCTGTGGCTCGACTCGCTGGACCCGCAGCTGCGCGCCGACTTCGCCGGTGGCCTGCGCTACCAGCAGAACCTGCACGACGGCATGGGGCTGGGCAAGAGCTGGCGGGAGACCTTCGAGACCGACAGCCGCGACGAGGTCGAGGAGTTCCTCGCCGGCGCAGGCGCCACCTGGGAGTGGACCGCCGACGGACTGCGGGTGACCCAGCTCCGGCCGGCCACCCTCCGGCACCCGGTCACCGGCGCCGAGGTGTGGTTCAACCAGGCGGACCAGTGGCACCCGGCCGGCCTGGACGACGACATCGCCAGGGTGATGACCCAGGTGATGGGGCCGGACGAGCTGCCCCAGTCGGTGACCTTCGCCGACGGCTCCCCGATCCCCGACGAGTACGTCACCCAGATCCGCGACCGGGGCCTGGCGGCCGCGGTCGACGTCGACTGGCGGGTCGGCGACCTGCTGCTGATCGACAACGTGCTCACCGCGCACGGCCGGCGCCCCTACACGGGTGACCGCCGGGTGCTGGTGGCGATGTCGGACTGACCGGCGCGACCGAGGAAGGTGCCCCCGATGTCCCCGCCCCGCCCCGCCGGCGGTGATCCGTGGCTGCGGGTGTTCCGGGGTGGCGCGCACGCGGGGCTGCGGTTGGTGTGCCTGCCGCACGCCGGCGGCTCGGCCGGCTTCTTCCAGTCCTGGGCGGCCCGGCTGCCGGACTCCGTCGACCTGCTCGCCGTCCGCTACCCGGGCCGGCAGGACCGGCTCTCCGAGCCGTGCGTCGAGGAGATGGACCCGCTCGCCGAGCGGGTCACCGAATCGCTCACGCCGTACCTGGACCGCCCCCTCGCCCTGTTCGGCCACAGCATGGGCGCCTCGGTCGCCTACGAGGTGGCCATCCGGCTGGAGGACCGGCTCGGGGTCGTGCCGAGGGTCCTGTTCGTCTCGGGGCACGGCGCGCCGCACGTCACCCGCCTCGACCAGCGCCCCGACGACCTCGACGACGAGGAGTTCCTCGCCCGGATCGCCGCGCTCGGCGAGGTGGATCCGGTGGTCTTCCGCTCGCCGAAGCTGCGGGAGCTGGTCGTGCCGGCGCTGCGGGCCGACCTTCGGCTGATCCACGGCTACCTGCCGCGCGCGGCGCGGGCCGTGTCCGCGCCGATCAGCGCGTACCTCGGCACCGGGGACCCGGCCTGCGACCGGGAGTCGGTCTCCGCCTGGGCGGAGCTGACCACCGGCGGCTTCCGGCTGCGGGCGTTCCCCGGCGACCACTTCTACCTCGTGCCGGCGCGGGCGGAGCTGCTCGCGGACCTGACCGCGCAGCTCGACGGCCGGCCGACCACACCCCGTGCCGCGGCGACCGTGACCGGGCACCTGACCTGACCGGCACCGCCGGATGAGCACCGTGGAGGGCGCATCGTGACCGCACCGGACGTCGAGGCGACGCCGTCGCCGCTCGTGGACGTGGACCAGGAACGCCATGCGCGGTTCCGGGCCTCCTTCGAGGCGGTGACGGACTTCGGGCGGCGGCTGCTGGCGGCCCGGCTGGCCGCCGCGGGCGTACTGCCCGCTGCCGGGACCACCGCCGGCCGGGACGAGATCCTGGCCCGCCTCGCGGTGGCGTCCGGCTACCAGCGGCTCGGCGACGCCCTGCTCGACCTGCTCGAACGCGCCGACCTGCTGCGTCGGCGGGACGACCGGCTCGCCGTGACGGAACGGGCCGCCGAGGCGGCCGGGCTCGCCTCGGACGACGTGGTCGACGCGACGGCGACGGCGCTGCGGCGCGAGCACCCGGAGGCCGCCGGGTACGTGCCGCTGCTGGTCGCCTGCCAGACGCAGCTCGTCGAGGTGGTGCGGGGCGACCGGCCGGCGAACGAGGTGCTCTTCCCGGGCGGCTCGGCCGACATGGTCGCCGCGATCTACCGCGACAACGTCCAGCTCGACTTCTACAACCGGCTCTGTGCCGCGCGTGTGCAGCAGCACGTCCGGCAGTTCCTGCGGCGCTATCCCCGGTCCTTCGCCCAGGTCATGGAGGTGGGGGCGGGGACCGGTGGCACCACCGGGCCGGTGCTGGACGCCCTGGCGGACCGCGCGGAGCGGCTGCGCTACTTCTACACCGACGTGGGGCCCGCGTTCCTGCGGCTGGGGCGGCAGCGCTTCGGCGTCACCCGGCCCCACGTCGACTTCGCCCGCTACAACGTGGAGGGGGCGCCCGAGGACCAGGGCTTCGAGCCCGGTTCGATGGAGGTCGTCCTGGCCAGCAACGTCCTGCACGCCACCCTGCGGATCTCCGCCGCGCTGCGGCACTGCCACGCGTTGCTCAAGCCGGGCGGCATCCTGGTGGTCAACGAGATGACCAGCCGCCTCGACTACAACACGCTGACCTTCGGCCTGGCCGAGGGGTGGTGGCGGCACGCGGACGACGAGCCGCGGCTGGCGGCGTCCCCGCTGCTGGACGTGGCGGGCTGGCGGGCCGCGCTGGGCCGGGCCGGCTTCGTCGACGTGCAGGCGCACGCCGTGCCCGGGCTCGACGCCAGCGAGCAGGTGCAGACGATGTTCGTGGCGACGGCCGCCGGCCCGGGCGGTTCGTCCCGCTGACGTTCCGCCCGCCCGCGCACCCCTGGACCGGGGCCGCCCCCGTCGAGCCGTGAGCCCCGCAACCGGCGTACGGCCGAGGCCCCGGTCCGGGGCGTGCCACCCCTGCCGGCGGGCGGCCCGGGTACGGAAACCCGGTACATCTTTGCCGCTACCCCTAAATCTTTCGGCAAGATCTTTCGTTCACAAATATTCGGTGATATCAATCTCGCACTCGATTCCTCCTACCCCCGGAGTGCGACGTGCGGAGAACCCGTCTCGTTTCCCTCGCCCTGAGCCTGGCCACGGCTCTCGGCGTCAGCCTCACCCTGGCCGCGCCCGCCCAGGCCGCAGCCACCGACCGCTACGTGGCGCTCGGTGACTCGTACGCCTCGGGCGTGGGCGCCGGCAGCTACACCAGCGAGAGCGGCTCCTGCCAGCGCAGCACCAACGCCTACCCGGCCCTGTACGCCGCCAACATCAAGCCGGCGTCGTACCGCTCGGTCGCCTGCTCCGGTGCCACCACCACCAGCGTGATCAACACGCAGCTGTCGGCGCTCAGCTCCACCACCACCCTGGTCAGTGTCACGGTCGGCGGGAACGACGTCGGGTTCGCCAGCATCATGTCCACCTGCGTGCTCCAGGGCACCACCCAGTGCGTCGCCGCCGTCCAGGCCGCCGAGGACAAGGCCCGCGCCCAGCTGCCCGGCCTGCTGCGCAACGTCTACAACGGCATCAAGACCCGGGCCCCCAACGCCCGCGTGGTGGTCGTCGGCTACCCGGTCTTCTACCAGCTCGGCACGGTCTGCGTCGGCCTGAGCGCCACCTCGCGGGCGAAGATCAACGAGGGCATCAACCTGGTGGACGACATCACCCGCAGCGCCGCCGTCGCCGCCGGCTTCAAGTTCGCCGACGTGCGGTCGCAGTTCGTCGGGCACCAGCTGTGCAGCTACGGCGAGAAGTGGCTGCACGCGCTCAACTACGCCAGCCTCGGCGTCTCGTACCACCCGACCGCGGCCGGCCAGTCCGGCGGCTACTACCCGGTCTTCCGCTCCGTCGCGGGCTGACCGGCACCCTCTCCGTCCGGGCGGACCCCGCCCCGCCCCCCTCGGGGCCGGGACCGCCCGGAC
>NZ_JBPQTK010000007.1:0-91848 GCF_051386315.1 Micromonospora sp. URMC 107 | reverse complement strand
GCCCGGCCCCGCCAGTCCGACCGGGGTGGCCCGGGCGGCCGCCCCGGCGCCCCGCCCCGGGCCCGAGGACCGCGCCGCCGGGCGCGCCCTCCCGCCACACCGCGAGCCGGGGCGACCCGAGCCGTCGGGCGTCGCGCCGGTGCCGCCGCCGGGTGGCGCGGGCGAGCCGGTGGTGGCGCGGGCCGCCGCGGCGGTCGTACCGCCCGCCGAACCGGTCGACGGACCGGCGCTGCGCCGGCCCGCGGAGCCGGAGTCGCCGGACGACGACGCGGCCGGCCCGGGCGGGCTGCGCGGCGCCCGCTCCGAGCTGCGCCGCCAGATGCGTGAGCGGCGGCGGCTGCGGATGGGCATCCTCGCCCTGGTCAGCGTGCTGCTGCTCGGCGCGATCCCGCTCTACTTCGGCATCCGTACGCTCAGCCGCGATCCGGTCTTCGACACCCTCGACGAGCTGGACGTGCCGGGCTGGGCGGCGGTGCAGACCGTCGACGACGTCAGCGGCAGCCGGTGGTGCCTGCTCGACTGCCGGCTCCGCGAACGCACGGCCACGTCCGAGCGGCCGCCCGAGGAGACGGCACGGGTCTACGAGCGGGCGCTGACCGACGACGGCTGGCGGCCGTGGAAGGTGAGCCGCTGCCCCGAGCAACCGGCGAAGGGGAGCTACACCTGCTGGCGCCGGGACGAGCTGACCCTCGACCTGTGGGTGCGCGCGCCCGCCTGCGTGCCGCCGCCGGTGGACGGGGAACCGGCGGTCGTGCCGTCTCCCGACCCGGCGACCGCTGCTCAGGAGTGCTCCGGCTCGTTGGTGTCGGTGAAGGTCCGCAACGCGATCGACGACGAGCGGACCCGGCCCCAGCCCAGCACCGACCCGTCACTCACCGGCGAGGATCCGTTCCCGACGCTCACCGAGGATCCGCTCGCGACTCCGACACCCTCACCGTCCTGAGCCGGTTTCCATCACGGACGGTAGGGTCTGGGGCTGGCGGACCGCCAGCTCCCGTCCGGCCCCTCGCGGGTCACCGAGCGGCGGTGTGGGTAGGACGGTCGCGCGTTGCGGGGACGTCGGGTTCCCGGAACTCTGCTTGAGGAGGACAGGCGTGGGCTTTTTCGAGGTCGCGGCGCTGATCGCGGCGATCGCGTTCGCGATGCTGGTGTTGATCCTGACGCTGCCCATCCTGCGGCTGCGGCACACCGTGGACGCCACCACCCGGATGATCAACGACCTCAACGACCGGGCCGCGCCGCTGCTCGGTGACGTGAACACCACGGTGAAGAACGTCAACACCGCCCTGGAGCAGGTGCAGACCTCCCTGGACGGGGTCAACCTCCAGCTCGCCAAGGTCGACACCATGACCAGCCACGCGCAGAACGTCACCGCCAACGTGGCGAACCTGGCGACCGTCGTCTCCGCCGCCGCCGCCAACCCCCTGGTCAAGGTGGCCGCCTTCGGCTACGGCGTCCGCAAGGCCGCCTCCGCCCGGCGGCACGCCGAGACCGAGCGTGAGGTGCGCGACACCATCAAGCAGCAGCGGCGGGCCGCCAAGCGCGGCAACCGCTGACCCGGCACGACCAGGAGGAGCTCGGAGATGAGGCGGTTGTTCTGGCTCGGCATCGGGCTGGCCGTCGGCGTGGTGGTGGTCCGCAAGGCCACCCGGACCGCACAGGCGTACACCCCGGCCGGCATCGCCAGCACGGTAACCGAATCCGCTGGCGGGCTGGCAGAGTCGCTGCGTAGCTTCGTGGAGGACGTCCGGATCGCGATGGCCGAGCGCGAGCAGGAGATCCACGAGGCGTTCGCCCAGGGCGAGGCGTTCGACGACCAGTTCGCCGAGCTGCGGGAGGACCCGCGCATCGGCGACCGAGAGATCTTTCCGGAGGAACACCAGCGATGAAGACGGCGGAGATCAAGCGGCGGTACCTCGCCCACTTCGAGGCGAACGGCCACACCGTGGTGCCGTCCGCTCCGCTGCCCGCCATCAGCGACCCGAACCTGCTGTTCGTCAACGCCGGCATGGTGCAGTTCGTCCCCTACTTCCTGGGGCAGCAGACCCCGCCGTACCGGCGGGCGGTCAGCGTGCAGAAGTGCATCCGTACGCCCGACATCGACGAGGTCGGCAAGACCAGCCGGCACGGCACGTTCTTCCAGATGAACGGCAACTTCTCCTTCGGTGACTACTTCAAGGACGGGGCGATCCCGCTCGCCTGGGACCTGGTCACCAAGTCCCGGGAGCAGGGCGGCTTCGGCCTCGACCCGGAGCGGATCTGGCCCACCGTCTACCTCGACGACGACGAGGCGTTCGAGATCTGGCGCTCGGTCGGGGTGCCGACCGAGCGGATCGTACGCCGGGGCAAGGCCGACAACTTCTGGTCGATGGGCATCCCCGGCCCGTGCGGCCCGTGCTCCGAGCTGTTCTACGACCGTGGTCCGGAGTACGGCCGCGAGGGTGGCCCGGCGGTCGACGAGGACCGCTACATGGAGTTCTGGAACCTCGTCTTCATGCAGTTCGAGCGCGGCCCGGGCACCGGCAAGGAGGACTACCCGATCCTCGGCGACCTGCCGGCGAAGAACATCGACACCGGCATGGGCCTGGAGCGGATGGCCTCCATCCTCCAGGGCGTCGACAACCTCTACGAGATCGACGAGGTCCGGCCGATCCTCGACAAGGCGGCCGAGCTGACCGGCAAGCGCTACGGCGCCCACTCCGGGCACGTCGCCAGCGAGTCGCACCCCGACGACGTGCGGCTGCGGGTGATCGCCGACCACGTGCGTACCGCGCTGATGCTGATCGGCGACGGGGTCACCCCGAGCAACGAGGGGCGCGGCTACGTGCTGCGCCGCATCATGCGCCGGGCGATCCGGTCGGTGCGGCTGCTCGGCTGGCAGGAGCGGGCGCTGCCCGAGCTGCTGCCGGTGGCCCGGGACTGCATGGCCCCGTCGTACCCGGAGCTGGCCGCCGACTTCGACCGGATCGCCGACTACGCGTACGCGGAGGAGGACGCCTTCCTGTCCACCCTGCGTGCCGGCACCACGATCCTGGACACGGCGATCGCCGAGACCCGCACCGCGGGCAAGCCGGCGCTGTCGGGTGAGAAGGCGTTCCAGCTGCACGACACGTACGGCTTCCCGATCGACCTGACCCTGGAGATCGCGGCCGAGCAGGGGCTCCAGGTCGACGCGGAGGGCTTCCGCCGGCTGATGGCCGACCAGCGGGCCCGCGCCAAGGCCGACGCGCAGGCGCGCAAGACCGGGCACACCGACCTGTCGGCGTACCGGTCGGTGCTCGACTCGGGCGGCCCGGTGCGGTTCACGGGCTACGGCGAGGTGTCCCGGGAGTCGACGGTGCGGGCGGTGCTCGGCGTCGACGGCCCCCGCCAGGCGGCGGTCGAGGGCGACACGATCGAGCTGGTGCTCGACGCCACCCCGTTCTACGCCGAGGGCGGCGGGCAGCAGCCCGACCTCGGCATGATCACGGTGGGCGGCGGCCAGGTCGAGGTGCTCGACGTGCAGCAGCCGGTGCCCGGCCTGATCGTGCACCGCGCCCGGGTGGTCCGGGGCGAGGTGCGGGCGGGGGAGACCGGCTACGCCGAGATCGACACCACCCGCCGGCGGGCCATCTCCCGCTCGCACACCGCGACGCACCTCGTGCACCAGACGATGCGCAACTTCCTCGGCGAGTCCGCCACCCAGGCCGGTTCGCTGAACGCCCCGGGCCGGCTGCGCTTCGACTTCAACACCCCGACCGGGGTGGCACCGAGCGTGCTGCGCGACGTCGAGCAGCAGGTCAACGAGGTGCTCCTGGCCGACCTGGAGGTGCACGCCTTCATCACCTCGCTGGAGGAGGCGCGGCGGATCGGCGCGATGGCGCTGTTCGGCGAGAAGTACGGCGAGGAGGTGCGGGTCGTCGAGGTCGGCGACTACGCGCGCGAGCTGTGCGGCGGCACCCACGTCGCCCGCTCGGGCCAGCTCGGCCTGGTGAAGATCCTCTCCGAGTCGTCGATCGGCTCCGGGGTGCGCCGGGTCGAGGCCCTGGTCGGCATGGACGCCTTCAACTTCCTGGCCCGGGAGCACCTGCTGGTGTCCCGCCTCGCCGAGCTGTACCGGGTGCCGAACGACCAGGTCGCCGACCGGGTCGAGCAGACCGTGACGCAGCTGCGCGACGCCGAGAAGGAGCTGGAGAAGCTGCGGGCCCAGCTGGTGCTCGGCGGTGCGGCGGCGCTCGCGGCGCAGGCGAAGGACGTGCACGGCATCGCGTACGTGGGCACCGAGGCGCCGGAGGGCGCGGCCGGCAACGACGTGCGGACGCTCGCCCAGGAGATCCGGGGCAGGATCGACCCGGCGCGGCCGGCGGTCGTCGCGGTGGCGGCCCGGGCAGGAGGCAAGGCGTCGCTGGTCGTCGCGGTGAACCCGGCCGCGCGCAGCCGGGGCCTGGCCGCGTCCGCCCTGGTCAAGGCGGCCTTCTCCGGGCGCGGCGGGGGCAGCCCCGACCTGGCCCAGGGCGGCGGCCTGCCGGCCGCGGAGGCGCCGAACCTGCTCCGCACGGTCGAGAAGGCGATCGCTGAGGCGTGATCAGTGCTCGCAGCGGCCAGGGCGGACCCGCGCGGTCCGCCCTGGTTCGCCGTTTCAGGGGAGTCACCGATCGTGACTGAGTTGTCCCGGGGTGTCCGGCTCGGGGTGGACGTCGGGCAGGTCCGGGTGGGGGTCTCCCGCTCGGATCCGCACGGCGTGCTGGCCACCCCGCTGGTGACCCTCGCCCGCGACCTCACCGCGGCTGCGGACGCGGTGCCGGCCGACATCGTCGCGCTCAGGGCGTTGGTGGCCGAGCACGACGCGGTGGAGGTCGTCGTCGGCCTTCCGGTGAATCTCTCCGGCAAGCACGGCCCGGCCGCCGTACACGTGAAGGCGTACGCTGACCGACTGGCCGATGTAATAGCCCCCGTTCCGGTGGCGCTCACCGACGAGAGGATGTCCACGGTCGTGGCGTCTCGTAGGCTTGCCGAGCGTGGTGTCCGAGGGAAACGGCAACGGGCGGTGGTCGACCAGGCTGCCGCGGTGGAGATTCTGCAGAGCTGGCTGGACGCGCAGCGGAGGCGGACGCGATGATGGAAGATCTTGACCTCGGGTTCGACGAGCAGGACCGGGGGGAGAAGGGCAAGCACCGGCGCGGCGCGGTGCGCAAGCGCCAGGGCGGCTCCGGCGGTGGTGGGCGGGGCAAGACGGTCCTTGCGCTGCTGCTCGCCCTGGTTCTGCTGGGTGGCATCGGCGGCGGCGCCTTCTACGGCTTCGACCGCGTTCAGAGCTACTTCGTGACCCCCGACTACGACGGCGCGGGCACCGGCGAGGTGACGGTCGAGATCAAGCGGGGCGCGCTGATCGCCGACATGGCCAACGCGCTGGTCGCCGCCGACGTGGTCAAGAGCGCCAAGGCCTTCATCGAGGCCGCCGAGGCGAACGCCCGCAGCAAGAACATCCAGCCGGGCACCTACAAGCTGCGCAAGCAGATGAGTGGCGAGAGCGCCGTCACCGCGATGCTCGACCTGAAGAACCGGATCGTCAACGGGGTCACCATCCCGGAGGGCCGGACGGCAAAGAACGTCTACAAGCTGCTCTCCGAGAAGACCAAGATCCCGGTGAAGGACTTCGAGGCGGCGGCGAAGGACCCGATCGCGCGGGGCGTGCCGGACTGGTGGTTCAAGCGCACCGACAACAAGAAGGTCAAGCCGTCGATCGAGGGCTTCCTCTACCCGGACACCTACGAGATCCCGCCGAAGGCGACCGCCGAGAGCATCCTCGAGCTGATGGTCGAGAACTTCCTCAGCGTGACCCAGGAGATGCAGTTCGCCGACCGGGTGCAGAAGGAACGGGGCGGCATCAGCCCGTACGAGGCGCTGATCGTCGCGTCGCTGGCGCAGGCCGAGGCGGGCAACAAGGACGACCTGGGCAAGGTCGCCCGCGTCGCCTACAACCGGGTCTTCGGCGAGTTCCCGTGCAATTGCCTGGAGATGGACGTCACGGTCAACTACTACCTGGAGCTGACCGGGCAGAAGACCAAGACGTCCGGGCAGATGACGGCCGCCGACCTGGACAACCCGAAGAACCCGTACAACCGCAAGCTGAAGGGCCTGGTGCCCACGCCGATCAACAACCCGGGCAAGCAGGCCATGGAGGGCGCGATGGACCCGCCGCCCGGCAAGTGGCTCTTCTTCGTGGCGATCGACAGGGAGGGGCACTCCGAGTTCGCCGAGACCTACGAGGAACACCGGAAGAACGAGGCCAAGGCCAAGGAGGCCGGGATCATCTGATGACGACCGCACGGCGGGCGGGGGTGCTCGGCAAGCCGATCGCGCACTCCCTCTCCCCGGTGATCCACCAGGCCGGCTACGCGGCGGCGGGGCTCACCGGGTGGTCGTACACCCGGATCGAGTGCGCGGCGGCGGAGCTGCCGGACGTGGTCGCCGGCCTGGGCCCGGAGTGGGCCGGGCTGTCAGTGACCATGCCGGGCAAGGAGGCGGCGCTCGCGGTGGCCGCCGAGGTCTCGCCGGTCGCCGCCGCCGTCGGCGCCGCCAACACGCTGGTACGCCGACCGGACGGCTCCTGGTACGCCGACAACACCGACGTGGTCGGCATGGTCGAGGTGCTCACCGACGCCGGGGTGCGCCCGGGCGCGACGGTGACCGTGCTGGGCGCGGGCGGCACGGCCCGCGCGGCGGTGGCGGCGGCGGGACGGCTCGACGCCGACGCGGTGACCGTGGTGGCCCGCCGCCCGGCGGCGGTCGAGGAGCTGCGCCCGGTGGCCCGTGCCGTCGACGTGCCGATGCGGGCGGCGGCCTGGGACGACGCCGCGAGGCGCCTCGACGCCGACGTGGTGATCGCGACGGTGCCGAAGGGGGTCGCGGACCCCCTCGGGGCCACGGCTGCCTGGCGAGCGGGCTCGGTGCTCTTCGACGCGCTCTACGATCCGTGGCCGACGCCGCTGGCCGCCTCGGCCGAGGCCGCCGGCTGCCGGATCGTCTCCGGGCTCGACCTGCTCCTGGCCCAGGCGGTGGGCCAGTTCGAGCACTTCACGGGCGTCGCCGCGCCCCGGGCGGCGATGGCTGCCGCGCTGGCCGCCGCCCGCGCCGGCTGACCCCCGGCTCGGGACGGGAGTGTCCCCTGTGGTCGTCGGGGGGCATCCTTAGGCGACGGTTAAGACGCGCTTAGGTCCGACTGTCGTCCCCACGTCACGCCGTGGCCGTGGTTACGCTGCTGACCGTCACCGTCCGACACACAGGGAGTACTCCTTGAGCAGGCACGGACTGCACCGCATCCCCCGGCACCCCGGCCCACGGCGCAAGGCCCTCGTCCTCGGCATCGCCGGCGCCACGGTGGTGGCCGGCATCGTGGCCACCACGATGCCGCTGCTGGCCGCCGACGACCTGTCGATCCGGGCGACCGCGGACACCACGGCGACCATGGTGTCGCAGGACGGGGACAACGCGGCGAAGACGACGCTGGCGACCTGCGCGGTCCGCTGCGAGGGCAACCCCCGGGGCGGCCGGGAGGCGGTCGTCCAGTTCGCCGTGACCACCCTGCCGGCGACGGCGGTCAACGTGCGGGCCACGCTGCGCGTGCACGCGTGGCAGGAGTTCCCGGCGACGGTGACCGCGCACGCCTCCTCGGTGGACGCCAGCGCGGCACGGCCGACGCCGGCGCTGCCCGGGGCGGTCCTGGACACCGTCTCCGGCGTGGCGCGGGGCTTCAACGAGTGGGACGTCTCGGGCCTGGTGAAGAGCAACGGCACCTGGACGGTCTCGCTGGCGCAGACGGGCCTGGAGAGCAGGATCTACTGGGCGTCGACGGAGAACCACAACCCCGACCTGCGGCCGCGCCTGGAGATCCGCTACGACGTGGGCACCCGGCCCACGCCGGTGGTGACCAGCGCCGCGCCGTCGCCGAGCCGGACGGTCGCACCGAGCCCCACGCCGAGGCCGACGCCCAGCACCAGCCCCACCCGCGCCACCCCGAGCCCGACGGCGAGCGCCTCGTCCGGGGGCGCCGAGCGGTGCGGCGGGGTGTCGAGCCGGCTGGTGCCATCCTGCGGCGCCTGGTGGGGGATGTACTCCCCGTCCAGCGCCGGCGACGGGTGGGACCACGGCGCGGCGGTCGCCGAGGTGGAGGCGCAGGTCGGGCGGAAGTTCGACATCGTGCACCGCTACCACGACTTCTCCAACGTTGGCAGCAACGGCGCCTTCCCCGACGCCTACCAGCGGCAGCAGATGCGCGAGGGGCGGCTGATGTTCTTCGCCTGGGAGTCGCGGATCTTCTCCTCCGGCACGGTGCTGACCTGGCAGGACGTCTACAGCGGCCGGTACGACGCCACCATCGACGCGGTCGCCGGCCGGATCCGTGACACCGGCGTGCCGGTGTTCATGGGCTTCGACCACGAGCCGGAGGACGAGCCGGCCAAGGGCAGCGACGCCGACTTCGTCCGCGCCTGGCGGCACGTGCACGACCGGTTCGCCGCGGCGGGCGCCGACAACGCGGTCTGGGTCTGGACGATGATGGGCTGGTCGGGGCACTACGACCGCTACGCCGCCCTCTATCCCGGCGACCGGTACGTCGACTGGGTGGGCTACGACCCGTACAACTTCCACGTCTGCAACGGCAGCAAGGTCTGGAAGAGCCCGGCCACCACCATCGGCGGCTTCTACCGGTGGCTGGACGAGCACCGCGTCGGGGTCGGCAAGCCGCGGATGCTCGCGGAGTTCGGCACCAACTTCGACGCGGCCGACCCGGACGCGAAGCGGCGCTGGTTCGAGGAGTTCCCGGCGGCCCTCAAGGCACACCCGAAGATCAAGGCGGCGATCTACTTCAACTCGCCGGGAATGACCCGTCGGTCGAGCACCTGTGACATGACCATGAACCACGACGCCTCGTCGGTGGCGGGGTTCGCCCGCGCCGGACGCGACAGCTACCTGCGGCAGCCCACCGGGGGCGCCCGCTGACACCGTGGGTTCACAGTTCGACGCAACGTGATACAGACGAGTCGGACATCCGACTCTGTGTGTGCGGTGTCATGTTGCTGATGCAGTGACCGCCCAATCGGTGGATATCGCCACCCAGGGTCGACCAGGCACGCTACGCGGGTTCTCTCCCGACATGGAGGCGTAGCGTGCCCGACATCCCGCTCTCTCGGCGATCCGCCGGACTCCGCACCCGGGCGGGGGTGGTCGCACTCGTGACCGCCGCCGCCGTGCTGGCCGTCCCGACGGGGACCTCCGCCGCCGTGGTGCCGGCTCCCGAACCGGCGACCCTGGTCTCGGCCAACCCGGCCGACGCCACACCGCACGCCAGGGACGGCGAGACCCGCGCCTTCGCGCAGGTCGGGTCCACGGTGTACGTCGGCGGCAGCTTCACCCAGATCCGGCAGACCGCCAGCGCGGCGTGGACCACCCAGCGTTACCTCTTCGCGTACGACCGGGCCACCGGCACGATCTCGACCACCTTCCTGCCGGTGCTGGACGGCGCGGTCAACACGCTGGTGGCCGGGCCCGGCGGCACGCTGATCGTGGGCGGCACCTTCAAGACCGTCAACGGCGTCTCCCGCAAGAACCTGGTGGCGCTCAACCCCGCCACGGGCGCGATCGTCGACAGCTGGGTCGGCCGCTCCGACGGCGGCACGGTGCGGGACCTGGCGCTGCACGGCAACTGGCTCTACGTGGCCGGGGCGTTCAACTGGCTCAACGGCACCGCGCACGCCGGCCTCGGCCGGCTCAACGCCACGACCGGCGCGATCGACCCGACCTTCAACGTCAACGCCACCGTCGGGCGCCACGAGACCACCTCGTACGTGTGGACGCTCGACGTCTCCCCGGACGGTGACACCCTGGCCGTCGGCGGCAACTTCATGTTCCTCAACGACCTGCCGCGCAACCAGATGGCGCTGGTCGACCTCTCGGGCACCCCGACAGTGCTGGACTGGAGCACGGAGAAGTTCGTGCCGCCGTGCGCGGCGCCGGCGACCTTCGTGCACTACGTGCAGGACGTCAAGTTCGGCGGCGACGGCAGCTGGTTCGTCGTCGGCACCAACGGCGGCGCCGGCTGGCCGGCGGCGTACTGCGACGCGCTGGTGCGGTTCGAGACCGCGGCCCGGGGCGCCGGGCAGCTCGGCACCTGGGTCGACTACACCGGCAACGACACCATCACCTCCGTCGAGGTCGCCGACAACGTCATCTACCTCGGCGGGCACTTCCGCTGGCTGAACAACCCGAACGCCAGCGACACCGCCGGCAACGGCGCGATCGACCGGCTCGGCATCGCCGCGGTCACCCCGGCCACCGGCATGCCGGTCAACTGGAACCCGCGCCGCAGCGGCAGCGCCTCGATGCCGGCCGGCACGAGCAACTGGGGCTCCTCGGTGCCGGTGCTCTGGCGCGGCAGCGACGGCCTCTACTTCGGCCACAACTCCGACGGCATGGGCAACGAGTACCACGGCCGGCTCGGCATGTTCCCGCTCACCGGCGGGCGCACCATCACCCCGAAGAACGCGCCGACCGCGACCACCGGCAACCTCTACGTCGGCACCGGCGCGGGCGAGCTGGCCAAGGTGCCGTTCAACGGCACCAGCCTGGGCACCCCGACCACGGTCAGCCAGCCCAACTACACGGCGGCCGGCGCGACCTGGCGGGTGGCCGACCGGATCTACTGGTCGCACACCGTCGCCGGCACGCCCACCGGCAGCCGGATCGACATCTCGCTGTTCAACGGCGGCGCGATCGGCGCGCCGTGGGAGGCGTCCGGCTACAACGACTGGTTCAACCCCGCGGTGATGACCGGCGCCTTCTACCTCGACGGCCGCCTCTACTACACCCGGTCGGGCGCCAACGGCCTCTACTACCGCTACTTCGAGATCGACGGCAACTACCTCGGCGCGACCGAGTTCACCCTGCCGACCACCGGGGTGACCTGGTCGGCCGTGCGGGGCATGGCCTGGGTCGGCGGCCGGCTCGTGTACGGTGCCACCGACGGCACGCTGCGCAGCGTGCCGTTCGACCCGACGGCCGCCCCGGCGGTCGACGGAACGGCGGCGACGGTGGTCCCGGCGGCCGCCGGCGTGACGTGGTCAACGCCGTCGACCTTCTTCTCCGTGCAGTGACGGTCGACTGTTCGTAACGGAACATCGGTAGATTGTTCACGTTGGGCCGGCGACGGATCAGCCGTCGCCGGCCCCCACGACGTGGGGGAGGGTCGTTGGTCGGCGCGGGTGGCAACCGTAGGGGGCTCGCGGTGCGGGTCGTCTTCGCGGTCAAGCGCGGCTGGTACACGCTGCGCTATCCCCGGCTGACGCTGGGTCGGGACGTGGAGATCCGCGGCCGGATCCGACTGCGCCGGGGCGTGCGGGTGAGCATCGGAGACCGCACCCGGATCAACAAGCTGGTCCGCTTCGCCGGCCCCGGCGAGGTGCGGGTCGGCGCCGACTGCCTGCTGAACGCCACCTGGATCGGCACCTGGACGTCGGTCACCATCGGCGACCGGTGCCTGCTCTCGGACTGCGAGCTGCTGGACAACGACTTCCACAACCTGCCGCCCGAACAGCGCCACGACCCGCCCGTCCCGGCCACCCGCGCCCCGATCACGATCGAGGACAACGTGTGGGTCGGGGCGCACGCCCTGGTGATGAAGGGCGTGCGGATCGGCCGGGACAGTGTCGTGGGCGCCGCCACGGTGGTCCGTACCGACGTGCCGCCGCGGGTCGTGGTCGCCGGAAATCCACAACAGACGGTGAAGAAGTTCCATGACTGACGCTTCCCCCGGTGCCTGGCCCACGGACGTCCCCGCCGGTGGTGGCGGCACACCGGGCCGCACCGTCACGCTGACCGACCTGCTGCGCGTACCGCTGCACCGGATCCGGCTGGTCGGGGCCGTCGCCGCCGTCGGGCTGCTCGCCGCGCTCGGCTACGTCGTGCTCGTCCCCGCCGCCGTGACCGCCAGCGCGGTCGTGGCGGTGCGTCCCGTCGTCACCGACGCGTTCACGCCCAGCGGCGCCGCCGCCGACCGGGCGGTGAACATGAACGTGGAGAGCGGCATCGCCACGGGCACCGACGTGGTGCAGCGGCTGGCCGACTCGGGAGGGCTGGACCCGCGCGAGGTGCGCGACGCCCTGGAGGTCGAGGTGCCCACCGGCGGGCAGATCCTGCGCTTCGTCTACCAGGCCCCCACCGCCGAGCAGGCGGTCGCGGGCGTCAACCTCGCCGCCCAGGCCTACCTCGACGTGCGCCGGGCCATGTACGAGAAGCAGCGCGAGGAGATGCTGCGCTCGTACGACGAGAGCATCGCCAAGGTCGCCGCCCAGCAGGCCGCCCTCCAGAAGCGGGTCAACAACGCGCGGGAGGGCACCGTCGACGCCGCGGTGACCGAGCTCACCGGCATCAACAACCAGCTCACCCAGCTCAACGCCGCGCGGACCGAGATCGCCGCGGTCGACGTCAACCCCGGCTGGGTCACCCAGTCCGCCGAGCGGGCCCTGGCCTCGTCCGCCGGCAACCGCCCGCTCTACCTGCTCGCCGGCCTGCTCGGCGGGGCGCTGCTCGGCGTGGTGCTGGCGTACGCCTGGGAGTCGATGGACCGGCGGATCCGGTCCGTCGACGACGGCCGGGACGCCACCGGGCTGGCGCTGCTCGGCACGGTCCGCAGCCGCGGGTGGCGCGGCGGCAAGGAGGCGGCCGACGCCGACATCCGGTACGTGGCGATGGCCATCGCCGAGCGGGTGCGCCAACCCGCCCGGGTGTCGCTGCTGACCGCCCGGGAGGAGGACCCCACGGCCATCACCGCCGGGCTGGCGGTGGCGCTGGCGGCCGTCGGCCGGGAGGTCTTCGTCGCCGACGACAGCGGGCGCGCTGACCGGCTGCGCAGCATCGTGCTCGCCGACCGGGAGCGGCTGCCCGCCGCGGCGGATCCGTCCCGCCCGGTCGTCCCGAAGCCCCGGCCGGCCGGCTCGACGACGGACGGCAAGAGCGGCGGCACGCCGGAGCCGGCCGCGGCCCGACGCCCGTCGCCGCACCCGATCGGCGCCCGCCCGTCCACCGACCCGGACGCCACGCTGACCCTGCCCCGGGTCACCTCGACGGCGACCACCGGGAGCGGCAAGGTGACGAGCACCGACCCGGTGACCGTGGGCGCGGGCAGCGTCCGGTTCGGCATGTGGCGGCAGGGCGCCGACCACAGCCTGGTGCTGTTCAACGCCCCGCCGGCCGAGTCCGACGAGCGCGGCGTCGCCGTCGCCCGGCAGGGCACGGCGGTCGTGGTGGTCGAACAGGACCGCACCCGGCAGGGCGACCTGCGCCGGCTCGTGGAGCGGCTGCGCGCCGCCGGGGTCACCCCGCTCGGCTTCGTGTTGACCAACAGCGGCCGGGGCTGATCCGTGCCGGTCACCCGCGCGCCGGCGGCCACCGAGCCGGCCGGCGGCCCGGGCGGCGCCGCGCCGCCGCCGCAGCCGCCGTCCCCGCCGCGGTTGCCGCTCTGGCCGCTGGCGTTGATGTTCGGCATGGTGCCCGTGTGGTGGCTGGCCGGCGCGTTCTACCTCGGGTGGCCCCTGCTCGGGGCGCTGCTCTTCGCGCTGCTGGTCATCCGGGGACGGGTGCCGCTGCCCCCGGCCGCCGGGATCTGGCTGCTCTTCCTGGCCGTCGTGGTGGTCAGCGCCACCCAGCTCCACACGCCGGCCTCGGTGCTGACGTTCGCCCTGCGGCTGGCCTTCTACCTCACCGCGCTCGTGGTCGGCGTCTACGTCTACGCGGTCGCCCGGGAACGTCCCGACCAGGTGGCGGTCCTCGTTCCGCTCTGCGCCTTCTGGTTCGGGCTGGTCGCGCTGGGCTGGCTGGGCGTGCTGGCGCCCCGGTTCGCGCTGACCACCCCGGTGGAGGTGCTGCTGCCGGGCGGGGTGGCCAACACCCCGTTCATCCAGGACATGGTCCACCTCACCACCGCCGAGTACAGCGCCCGGTCGTTGAACCCCATCTACCGGCCGGCCGCGCCGTTCGCGTACACCAACAACTACGGCAGCGCGTACGCGATGACGCTGCCCTGCGTGGTGGCCTTCACCATGCTGCGCCGGCGCGGCGTGCTGCGCTGGGCGCTGCTGGCGTCGCTGCCGTTGTCGTTGGCCCCGGCCTTCCTCACGCTCAACCGGGCGATGTTCCTCAGCCTCGGCACCGGGCTGGCGGTGCTCGGCGTCCGGGCCGCCCTGCGCGGCAACGTCCGGGTGGCCGCGTCGATCGTCGGGGTGGTGGTCACCGGCGGTCTCACCACCCTGTTCATCCCGGTGACCGAGCTGATCGGCAACCGGGTCGAGTCCAGCGACACCAACACCGACCGGCTCTCCCTCTACGTGGAGGTGATCCGGCGGGTACGGGAGTCGCCCTGGCTCGGCTACGGCGCCCCCGTGAACGTCGACACCGTCAGCGCCGAGGCGCCGATCGGCACCCAGGGGCAGCTGTGGATGGTGCTGTTCAGCCACGGCGTCCCCGCGCTGCTGTGCTTCCTCGCCTGGTTCGTGGTCGCCGCGCTGATCTGTGCCCGGGCCAGGTCCGCCGCCGGGCAGTGGCTGGCCGTGGTGCCGGTGGTCTGCCTGGTGCAGATCCCCTTCTACGGCATGGCCAACCAGAATCTCGCGGTCGCCTTCTTCGCGGTCGCCTTCGCGATGGCGCTCACCGAGCGGGAGGCATCGGCGCACCTGCCCCGCCTGCGTCCCCTCCGCCCCGAGGCGGTGCCCGCATGACCGCCGCCACCCGCCCGCCGGGGCGTCCGGCGACGACACGGAGACCCGGCGCAGCGCCCGCAGCGGCGTCGCCGGGCTGATCGGCGCGGCCACCAGCGGACTCTTCGGCTTCCTGCTCGCGGTCGTCATCACCCGCGGCTACGGCACGGTCGGCTCCGGGGCGTTCTTCGCCGCGATCGGGGTGGTCACCGTCGCCACCGCCGTGTGCACTCTCGGCGCGGAGACCGGGCTGATGTGGGCGCTGCCCCGCCGGCGCCTCGGCGCCCGGGGCGACGCCGCCCGGGTGTTCCCGGTGGCGCTGCTCCCGCCGCTGCTGGTGGCGGTCGCCGTCGCCGTGGGCGGGGTGCTCGCCGCCGACGCGCTCGCCCCGCGCCTGCTCGGCGGCTCCGGCGTCGACGGCGCGGCCCTGCTGACGGCCAGCTTCGCCGCGGTGCCGGTGGTGGTGGCGATGACGCTGCTGCTCGCCGCGCTGCGCTGCGTGCGCCCGATCCGGGCGTACGTCGGGGTGCAGTTCTTCCTGCTGCCGGTGGCCCGGCCCGTGCTGGTCGGCGCCGCGGCCCTGGCCGGCGGCGGCCTGCTGGCGGGCATGACAGGCTGGCTGGTGCCGGCGGCGCTCGCCCTGCTGGCCTGCCTGACGCTGGTGGCCGGCCCGCTCGGCGTCGGCCGCGGCGCGGCGCTGCGACCGCAGCGAGGGGACTGGACGGCGTTCTGGCGCTTCGCGCTGCCCCGCGCCGCGTCGGCCGCCATCGACGCCGGCAACATGTGGGTGGGCGTGCTGCTCACGTCGGTGCTCGCCGGGCCGGCCGACGCGGGTGTGTTCGGCGCCGTGGGGCGCTACATCCTCGCCGGCCAACTGGCCATGCAGGGGCTGCGGGTGGCGGTGTCGCCGCAACTGTCCCGGCTGCTCGGGCGGGGCGACCGGGCCGCGGCGGCAGCCGTGCACCGGCAGTTGACCACGTGGGGGCTGGTGCTGTCCTGGCCGGTCTACCTGCTGCTCGCCGTCTTCGGGCTGGCCTTCCTCCAGCTCTTCGGCCCCGAGTTCACCGCCGGCGCCACCGCGATGACCGTGCTCGCGCTGGCCATGCTGGTCAACACCGGGGTCGGCAACGTGCAGAGCCTGCTGCTGATGGGCGGGCGCAGCGGGCTGCACCTGGCCGCCACGCTGGCCGGGCTGCTGGTGACCGTCTCCCTCGGCCTGTGGCTGATCCCGGCGCACGGCGCGACCGGGGCGGCGCTGGCCTGGGCGCTCGGCATCGCCACCGAGAACCTCACGGCGGTCGGCTGCGCCCGGGTCGTGGTCGGCCAGCCGCTCGTCGACGCGGCGATGCTGCGGGCCGGGGCGGCCACCGTCGCCGGGGTCGGGGCCGCGGCGGCGATCGGGGTGCTGGCCGGCGGCCGGGGGATCGGTGGCCTGGCCGTGGCCCTGGGCGTGCTGGCAGCCGGCTGCGTCGGCTTGTTGACGTTGCCCCGGGTGCGGCGTCGTGTCCGGGTGACCATGGAGCAGGTCCGTGGGCGGCAGGAGGCGGCTCCGGCCGCCACCGGGCCCGCCCCGGAGGAACCGAAGGGCAGGTGAGGTCGTCGTGCCGTCCATCCGAGACCGGGTGAAGCAGCTCGTACCGACCCAGGTGACGCAGCGGGTGCGGGAGTCGCTCGTCGACTACGGGGTGCGGACCAGCGACCGGCGACCGCTGCCGGACTTCCTCATCATCGGCACCAAGCGGGGCGGCACCACCTCGCTGTGGAACTACCTCATCCAGCACCCGCTGGTGCCCCGGCTCTTCCCGGCCTGGAACACCAAGTCCTCGCACTACTTCGAGGAGCACTGGCGCCGCGGCGAGGCCTGGTACCGGTCGCACTTCCCGACCGAGCGCCAGCGGGAGGCGCTGGAGAAGCGGCACGGCGGGCCGGTGCGGGTCGGCGAGGCCGCGCCGCTGTACATGTTCCACCCCCTCGCGGCGCAGCGGGTCGCCGCGCTGATGCCGTCGGTGCGGCTCATCGTGCTGCTGCGCGACCCGGTGGAGCGGGCGTACTCGCACTGGAAGGAGCGGCGCACGCACGGCATCGAGCCGCTCGACTTCGCCGCCGCGCTGGCCGCCGAGCAGGAGCGCACGGCGGGGGAGCGGGAACGGCTGATCGCCGAGCCGGAGTACTTCAGCGAGCCGTACGACTGGTACACCTACCGGGCCCGGGGCCGTTACCTGGAGCACCTGGAGCCGTGGCTGGAGCGGTTCGACCGGGAGCAGATCCTCTTCCTGCCCAGCGAGGACCTCTACCGCGACGCCCGGTCGACCTACCGCCGGACCCTGGACTTCCTCGGTCTGCCCCCGCACGACCTGCCCGACTTCAAGGTCTACAACGACCGCCGCTCGGCGCCGCTGGAGCCGGCCGTGCGCGCGGAGCTGACCGAGTACTACCGCCCGTACAACGACGCGTTGCGGCAGCGGTTGGGGCTGGAGCTCGACTGGCCGGACCGGGCCCCGTGACGGCGCCGGCCAGCGTCGCCGCCGACCCCCGGTCCCGGACCGACGGGCTGGGCTGGGTCACCCGGGCAGTGTTCGGCGACGAGCGGATCGCCCTGACCGTCGGCGGCCCGCCGCCACCCGGGCACCGCGCCGTCGCCCGGTACGCGGTCGTCCCGTCGCTCGCCCGGGCCCGGTTCCTGCTGCCGCTCGGCGCGCCCCGGGCCACGGCCGCCTCGCTGCTGGCGTACAACGCCCTGCGCCCGCCGAAGGTGCGGGCGGTGCGGGCCGCGCTCGGCACGCTGGCGCGCGTCGGCGCGGTCGACCTGGCCCCGTTCCCCCGGCTGACGGTGTCGCTGCCCGATCAGGTCGCGGCCGACGAGGCGCTGCTGGCCGGGCGGTTGGGCGCCGCCCTCGGCGAGCCGGCCGTCCACGCGGCCTGCGGGGTCCGCCCGCCGGACCCGAACCACAAGCCCACCCTGCAACTGTTCGCCCCGGACGGCCGGGCCCTCGGCTACGCGAAGATCGGCTGGAACGGGGCCACCCGGGCGCTGGTCACCGCCGAGGCGGCGGCCCTGCGCGAGCTGCCGACGCTGACCGGCGTGCCCGACCACCCGGCGGCGCCCCAGCTGCTCGCCGAGACGACGGCCGCCGGGCAGGTGGTCGCGCTGGTCGAGCCGCTGCCGCCGGCCGTGCGGGGGGTGCCGGCCGGCGAACCGCCGCGCGTCGCGGCGCTGCTGGCCGTGGCCCGCCGGGGCCGCCCGCCCGCGCCGCCGCGCCCCGTGGCCGGGTCGGCGTTCCTGGCCCGGCTCGCCGCCGAGGCCGGGCGGGCCGCCGCCGGCGCGCCGGACGGGGCCCGGGCGGTCGCCGCCGTGGCCGCCCTGACCGACCGGCACGGCGGCACGGCCGTCGAGTTCGGGCACTGGCACGGCGACTGGGTGCCCTGGAACCTCGGCGTGCACGCCGGCCGCCTCGTCGCCTGGGACTGGGAGCACAGCGGGCCGGACGTGCCGCTCGGCTTCGACCTGGCGCACGACGCGTTCCAGCGGGCCCTGGTGCTGCGCGGCGAGCCGGCCGCGGCGGCGGCGCGGGCCGTCGACGCCCACCTCGACCGGTACGGTGCCGAACTCGGGCTCGGGGCGGCGGCCCGGCGGCTGGTGGCCGACGCCTACCTGCTGGAGATGTGGCTGCGCACCTGGCGGCTCGCCGACGCCGGCGCCGGCTGGAACGCCGCGCTGCATCCCGCCCTGCTGGACGTCATCGAGAAACGACATAGCGGCTGATCCGCCGAAATCGGTGGAGCCCGCCGCGCACCGTCGGCTCCGGACGGTGACGAGGAAACTCCAGGTCGTGACGATCGTCGATATCGACGTTTCGCTGCGGCGTACCCGATCCGCCACCCGCGGAGATCGACTGTCGCCCGGTCGCCCTATTTCACCAGCCGGGGGACGTGTGATCTGCTGTCGCGTGGCGACCACCGAACATCCAAGCGAACTTGTGGGGAGTCGCGTGGAAACGACAACCGAGGACGCCGGCGAGCCCGGGGTCCTGCTCCTGGTGGGCTCCAGCGGCGGCCACCTGGCCCAACTGCTCGCCCTGCGTCCGTGGTACGAACGCTGGCGGCGGTGCTGGGTCACCTTCGACACGCCCGAGGCGCTCTCGCTGCTGGCCGGCGAGGAACTGGTCCCGGCCCACCACCCGACCACCCGCAACGTGCCGAACCTGCTGCGCAACGCCGTCCTCGCCTGGCGGGTGCTGCGGTCGCGGCGGGTCGCCGCGGTGGTGACCACCGGCGCCGGCGTGGCCGTGCCGTTCGTGGTGCTGGCCCGGCTCCGGCGCGTGCCGACCGTCTACATCGAGGTGTACGACCGCATCGACACCCCGACCCTGACCGCCCGGCTGTGCCGGCCGTTCCTCTCCGCGATGCTCGTGCAGTGGGACGAGCAGCGCCGGCAGTACCCGGAGGCCACCGTCGTGGGGACCCTGCTGTGAGCGCCGAGAGCACCGGAACCGCCCCCGCGCACCGGGTCGCGGGGCCGGGGCACCCGGTTGGCGGGCGCCGGCCCCGCGACCCCGGCGACCTCGCCCGGTCCCGGCTGCTGGTCGCCGTCGGCACCGACAAGCACCCGTTCGACCGCCTGGTCGGCTGGCTGGAGGAGTGGCACCCCGCCGTCGCCGAGGGCGTCGGGCTGACCGTCCAGCACGGACACACCCGGGCCCCCGGGGTGCCCGGGGCGGTGCCCTTCCTCGGCCACGACGAGCTGCAGACCGCGATGGCCGAGGCCGACCTCGTCGTCTGCCACGGCGGCCCGGCCACCATCCTGGAGGCCCGCCGGCACGGTCACCTGCCGATCGTCGTGCCCCGGGACCCGACCCGGGGCGAGCACGTCGACGACCACCAGCAGCTGTTCGCCCGCCGCCTGGGCGCGGCCGGCATGGTGGCGCTGGCCGAGACCCGGGAGGCGCTTCTCGCGGCGCTCGCCGCCGGCCTCGCCGACCCGTCCCGGTTCGCCGTCGCGGCCGACCCGGCGGCGTCCGAGGCGCGCCGCGCGGCGGTCGAGCGGGTGGGACGGATCGTGGAGGACCTGGTGGCCGCGTCGACCGGACGACGGCAGCGGACGAGGTGGCGGCCGTGGGCACGGTCGGGCCGGAACGGAGAGCGGCGATGACCGAACACCCGAGCGTGAGCGCGGTGGTGCCCACCCGGGACCGCCCGGAACTGCTCCGGGCCGCCGTGCGCGCCATCCTCGACCAGGACCACCCCGGCCCGATCGAGGTGGTGGTCGTCCACGACCAGTCCGAACCGGACGCTTCGCTGACCGAGCTGTCCCGCCCGGGCCGGCTGGTCCGGGTGATCCGCAACGAGCGCGCCCCCGGCCTGGCCGGCGCCCGCAACTGCGGCGTCCTGGCCGCCACCGGTGAGCTCGTCGCGTTCTGCGACGACGACGACGAGTGGCTGCCCGGCAAGCTGCGGGCCCAGGTCGAGGCGCTCGCCGCCCACCCCGACGCGGAGTTCGTCAGCTGCGGCATCCGGGTCAGCTACGACGGGCACACCGTCGACCGGGCGCTGCCGAAGGACTCGGTCACCCTGGCCGACCTGCTGCGGGACCGGATGACGGAGCTGCACCCGTCGACGTTCCTGATCCGCGCCGCCGCGCTGCGCGACGGGTTCGGGCTGGTCGACGAGGAGATCCCGGGCAGCTACGCGGAGGACTACGAGTTCCTGCTCCGGGCCGCCCGCAGCGCGCCGCTGGTGAACCTGCGCACGCCGTACGTGCTGGTGCGCTGGCACAAGCGCTCCTACTTCGCGCAGCGCTGGGACACCATCTCCGAGGCGTTGCAGTGGCTGCTGGAGCGCTACCCCGAGTTCGGCACCCAGCCGGCCGGCGAGGCGCGGGTCACCGGGCAGATCGCCTTCGCCCGTGCCGCGTCCGGCGACCGGCGGGGCGCGATGCGCTGGGCCCGGCACACCATCCGGCGCAACCCGAGGGAGCCGCGGGCGTACCTGGCCCTCGCCGTGGCCGGGCGGGTGGTCCGCGCCGACGCGGTGCTGCGCACCCTGCACAAGCGCGGCCGGGGCATCTGAACCCGCGCCGCCCGGGGCGCGTCCGGCGAGGACCGGACCGGCCCCGGGGCCGCGCGGGTCCGCACGGCCGGCCGGCGGTCACGCCGACGCCCCGGCGGGCCGCGCCGCGTCCGCAGGGCGGGACGCGGCGGGCACCGCACGGCGGCGGCCACCGGGCGTGACAGACTGACCGCTGTGTTGCGCTGGTTGACTGCAGGGGAATCGCACGGTCCCGCCCTCGTCGCGATGCTCGAGGGCGTGCCCGCCGGCATCGAGGTGACCACCGGGGAGATCGCCGGTGAGCTGGCCCGGCGCCGGCTCGGCTACGGCCGGGGCGCGCGGATGTCGTTCGAGCAGGACGAGGTCGAGGTCATCGGCGGGCTCCGGCACGGGGTGACCCTCGGCAGCCCGGTCGCGATCCGTGTCGGCAACTCCGAGTGGCCCAAGTGGCGCACCGTCATGGCCGCCGACCCGGTCGACGCGGAGGAACTGGCCAGCCAGGCCCGCAACGCGCCGCTCACCCGCCCCCGGCCGGGGCACGCCGACCTGGCCGGCATGCAGAAGTACGGCCACACCGACGCCCGGCCGATCCTGGAACGGGCCAGCGCGCGGGAGACCGCCGCCCGGGTCGCCGTCGGCACGGTCGCCAAGGCGCTGCTCCGGCAGGCCCTCGGCATCGAGATCGTCTCCCACGTGGTGGAGTTGGGCCCGGTCGCCGCCAAGCCCGGGCTCCGTCCGACGCCCGCCGACGCCGACCGCATCGACGCCGACCCGTTGCGCTGCCTCGACCCGGAGGCCAGCGCCCGGATGGTCGCCGAGGTCGACGCCGCGAAGAAGGCCGCCGACACCCTGGGCGGCGTGGTCGAGGTGCTGGCGTACGGGGTGCCGCCGGGCCTGGGCAGCCACGTGCAGTGGGACCGCAAGCTCGACGCCCGGCTCGCCACCGCGCTGATGTCGATCCAGGCGATCAAGGGCGTGGAGATCGGGGACGGCTGGCAGCAGGCGCGCTCGCGCGGCTCCGAGGCGCACGACGAGATCGTTCCCAGCGCCACCGGCGTGCGTCGGGTCACCGACCGGGCCGGCGGGCTGGAGGGCGGCATCACCACCGGCGAGCCGCTGCGGGTGAAGGCCGCGATGAAGCCGATCTCGTCGCTGAACCGGGCCCTGGCGACGGTGGACGTCACCACCGGCGAGCCGGCCACCGCGATCAACCAGCGCTCGGACGTCTGCGCCGTGCCCGCCGCGGCCGTCGTCGCCGAGGCGATGGTGGCGCTGGTGCTGGCCGAGGCCGCCACCGAGAAGTTCGGCGGCGACTCGGTCGCCGAGATCCGCCGCAACCTGGCCGGCTACCTCGACGCGTTGGTGATCCGGTGAGCGCGGGCCGACGGGCGGGGCGCGCGGCCGGCCGGCGGTGCCGCTGATGGCGCCGGTCTGCGTACTGGTCGGGGCGCCCGGCTCCGGCAAGACCACCGTCGGGCTGCTGGTGGCGGAGCTGCTCGGCGTGGAGTTCCGCGACACCGACCTGGACATCGTGCGGCTGGCCGGCAAGCCGATCCCCGAGATCTTCATCGACGAGGGCGAGGAGCACTTCCGTACCCTCGAACGGGCGGCCGTGGCGGCGGGGCTGGCCTCGTGCGAAGGCGTGCTCGCCCTCGGCGGCGGCGCGGTCCTCGCCGAGGAGAACCGCGCCGCCCTGGTCGGGCACGTCGTGGTGTACCTCTCTGTCGAGCTCTCCGACGCGGTGAAGCGGGTCGGGCTCGGCGCGGGCCGCCCACTGCTGGCGATCAACCCGCGGGCGACGCTGAAGTACCTGCTGGACCAGCGCCGCCCGCTCTACGCCGAGGTGGCCACCGCGACGGTCGTCACCGACGGGCGGGAACCGGCGGAGATCGCCGCCGAGATCGCCGCGCTGCTCAAGCGCTGACAGCGGCCGTCAGTCGCGGGCGATGCGGTCGAGCACGTCGGCCAGGCCCTTCGGCTCGCTGAGCATCGGCCAGTGCCCGGTGGGCAGCGCGTGCAGCTGGCCGCCGGCCAGCCCGGCGAAGAACGGGTGGCCCTGCGCGATCATGTCCTCGACCACCTCGAGCGGGAAGGTGCTGGCCACCAGCGCCGTCGGCACCGCGCGCCCACCGGTGCGGCGCACCGGGTCGGTGGCGGCGCGCAGCGGGTGGCCCGTGGCGCGCCGCCGCAGCAGCGCGAGCGCGGCGGGATCCAGCCCGGCCAGGTTCTCCGGGTCCTCCGCCGGGTCGAAGGCGGGCGGTGGCAGCAGGTGCCCGTCGCCGATCCCGGCGCGCAGCCGCTCCTGCTCCTCGGGCGGGTTGCTGTCGAACTGCGACATGCCGTCCGGCATCGGCCCGCTCTCCACGTAGACCACCCGGGCGATCCGGTCCCCGACGCGGTCCGCCGCCTGGGTCACCGGCAGCCCGCCGCCGGAGTGCCCCACCAGCAGCACGTCGTGCAGGTCCTCCACCTCGATCAACCGGACGATGTCGGTGGTGTGCGTCTCCAGTCCGACCTCCGGGCCGGCGAGGTGGGCGCGCTCGGCCACCCCGGTCAGCGTCACCGGATGGACCTCGTGGCCTTGCCCGCGCAGCGCCGCGGTCACCTCGCGCCACGCCCAACCGCCCAGCCAGAAGCCCGGCACCAGCACGAACGTCGCCATCTGCGACCTCCCTCTCTCGTCCGGGGATACCGTACGATCGAATCCGGACGCTTTCCGCCCGCTTTGCAGGAGTGGCCCGTGTCACATCCCGCCGCCCGCGTGCTCGGCATGCTCGAACTGCTCCAGAGCCACCACCGGCTCACCGGGGCGGAACTCGCCCGCCGGCTCGGGGTGGACGGTCGCACGGTGCGCCGCTACGCCGCGACCCTGGCCGAGCTGGGCATCCCGGTGACCGCCGAGCGGGGCCGTCACGGCGGCTACCGGCTGCGCCCCGGCTACAAGCTGCCGCCGCTGATGCTCACCGACGACGAGGCCGTCGCCGTGCTGCTCGGTCTGGTCGCCGCCGAGCGGCTCGGGCTGGGCACCGAGGAGCCGGCGACCGCGACCGCGCTGGCCAAGATCCGCCGGGTGCTGCCACCCACCCTGGGTGACCGCCTCGCCGCGGTGCAGGAGCACCTCGGCTTCACCCTGCGCCGGTCCGCGTCGCAGGCCCGGCCGGCGACCGGGACGCTGCTCACGCTCGGCGCCGCCGCGCGGCAGCGGCGCCGGGTGCGGCTGGACCACCGCTCCTTCTCCGGCGCGGCGACCCGCCGGGAGGTCGACCCGTACGGGCTCGTCTTCCACGCCGGCCGGTGGTACGTCACCGGCCACGACCACCTGCGCGGGGAGGTACGCACGTTCCGGCTGGACCGGATCGGCGAGGTGGAACCGGGGGAGGGGACCTTCACCGTCCCCGACGGCTTCGACCCGGTGGCCCAGGTGACCCGTTCGCTGGCCCGTGTCCCGTACGCCCACGACGTCGAGGTGCTGCTGGAGACCGACCTGGCCGCCGCCCGACGCCGCCTCCCGCCGAGCATGGCCGAGCTGAGCGCGACCGCCGATGGCGTGCTGCTGCGCGCCCGCGCGGAGCACCTGGGCGGGATGGCCCAGCTGCTCGCCGGGCTGGGCTGCCCGTTCACCGTCCTGCGCCCCGACGCCCTGCGCGGCGAGGTCGCCGAGCACGCCCGCCGGCTGGCCGCCTGGGCCGCCCGGGCGCCCGGGTGATCCGGGCGCGAGCGGGGTGGCCACGAAGTGGACAGTTCCCGCCCGGCGCCGGGCGGCTGGACTAGGCTGCCGGCGATGGACGAGGTGACCCGGATCCCGGTCGGCGGCGAGCGCCCGTACGACGTGCTGGTGGGACGCGACCTGCTCGACGCGCTGCCCGGGCTGCTGCCGGACGCGACGCGGGTGGCGGTGCTGCACGCGCACCCGCTCAAGGAAGTGGCCGACGCGATCGGCGGGCGGCTGCGCGCCGCCGGCGTCGCGCCGCTGCTGATCGAGGTGCCGGACGCCGAGGCGGGCAAGCGCATCGACGTGGCGGCGACCTGCTGGGACCGGCTGGGCGAGGCCGGTTTCACCCGTACCGACGCGGTGGTGGGCGTCGGGGGCGGCGCGGTGACCGACCTGGCCGGCTTCGTCGCGGCCTGCTGGCTGCGTGGGGTGCGCTGGGTGCCGGTGGCGACCTCGCTGCTGGGCATGGTCGACGCGGCCGTGGGTGGCAAGACCGGGATCAACACCGCCGCCGGCAAGAACCTGGTCGGGGCGTTCCACCCGCCGGTCGGCGTCCTCGCCGACCTGGCGACGCTGGACAGCCTCCCGCGGGCCGACCTGACCGCCGGCCTGGCCGAGGTGGTCAAGTGCGGCTTCATCGCCGACCCGGTGATCCTCGACCTGGTGGAACGGGACCGGGCCGCGGCCACCGACCCGACCGGCCCGGTGACCCGCGAGCTGATCGAGCGGGCGATCCGGGTGAAGTCCGACGTGGTCTCGGGCGACCTGCGCGAGTCGGGCGTGCGGGAGGTGCTCAACTACGGCCACACCCTGGCCCACGCGATCGAGAAGGCGGAGGGCTACCGCTGGCGGCACGGTCACGCGGTGTCGGTCGGCGTCGTCTACGCCGGTGAGCTGGCCCGGCTGGCCGGCCGGCTGGACGCCCCGACTGCGGAGCGGCACCGCACGGCCATGGCGGCGCTGGGCCTGCCCACCAGCTACCGGGCCGAGGCCTGGCCCGGACTGCTCGCCACGATGCGGGTGGACAAGAAGGCCCGGGGCAGCCAGCTGCGTTTCGTGGTGCTGGACGGGCTGGCCCGGCCGACGATCCTGGAGGGCCCGGACGACGAGCTGCTGGAGGCGGCCTACCGCGAGGTGGCCGCGTGAAGGTCCACGTCCTCAACGGGCCGAACCTCGGCCGGCTCGGCAGCCGACAGCCGGACGTCTACGGGGCGGCGAGCTACGCGGACCTGGTGACGCTCTGCGAGTCGACCGGGCGGGAGCTCGGGCTGGACGTGACGGTCCGGCAGACCGACGCCGAGCACGAGTTGCTGGGCTGGCTGCACGCCGCCGCCGACGAGGGTGCCGCCGTGGTGCTCAACCCCGCCGCCTGGTCGCACTACTCGTACGCGGTCCGGGACGCCTGCGCCATGCTGCGCGGGCCGCTCGTCGAGGTGCACATCTCCAACATCCACGCCCGCGAGGAGTTCCGGCACCACTCCGTGGTGTCGGCGGTGGCGACCGGGGTGATCTGTGGCCTCGGCGTCGACGGCTACCGCCTCGCCCTGCACCACCTGGCCGCCCGTCGTCGCTGACCCGCAGGCCGCCGACCCGCCGTGGTTGACCCGCCGCCCACCGAGCGGGGGCCGTCACACCGGGTAACCTCGATCTCCGTCACGGTCGGTAACCGGCCTCGCGGCTCCCGCTCCCTGCCCTTCGAGCGCTTTGCTCTGCAGCCGGATCCGCACCAGCGGCCTGGCCTGCGGCTTTGTCGTGAGCCGCGAAGCGTCGCCGGGGCGGGAACATCACCGTGGGTGAGTGGTGCGTCCGCGGCTGCAGAGCAAAGGGAGCGCGCGGGTTCCCACCGGGGACGTGTGGGGTGTGCGGAGGGTGACGCGTCGGCGCGTCCTGTCGCCGGGAACCTCGCGAGCTCGCTGGCCGGACGGGCCGTCGCGAGCGGCGGCGGGAAGCGTCGCGCGCGGGCGGCGGACAGCGGCGGACAGCGGCGTTCGGCGCAACTAGTAGACTTGCCAGGTCTGTCCGCCAATTGATGATCAAGGCAGGAAATGGCCACCACCAACGACCTGAAGAACGGCCTGGTACTCAACCTCGACGGAGAGCTCTGGGCCGTCGTCGAGTTCCAGCACGTCAAGCCCGGTAAGGGTGGTGCGTTCGTGCGCACCACGCTGAAGAACGTGCTGTCCGGCAAGGTGGTCGACAAGACCTTCAACGCGGGCACCAAGGTCGAGACCGCGACCGTGGACAAGCGCACCATGCAGTATCTCTACGCCGACGGCGAGGACTACGTCTTCATGGATCTGGAGACGTTCGACCAGATCACCGTGCCCGAGGCCACCGTCGGCGAGGCGGCGAACTACCTGCTGCCCGAGGCCGAGGCGACCGTGGCCACCCACGAGAGCGTCCCGCTCTACATCGAGTTGCCGACCAGCGTCGTGCTGGAGGTCACCTACACCGAGCCGGGCCTGCAGGGCGACCGGTCGACCGGCGGCAACAAGCCGGCCACCGTCGAGACCGGCGCGACCGTGCAGGTGCCGCTCTTCATCACCACCGGCGAGAAGATCAAGGTCGACACCCGCGACGGCCGTTACCTCGGCCGCGCCTGATGGCCGAGGGTCCCAAGCAGCAGATGCCGGCGCGCCGCAAGGCGCGCAAGCGGGCGCTGGACGTGCTCTTCGAGGCCGACCTGCGGAACCGTCCGCCGGTCGAGGTGCTCGCCGGCTACATCGAGCGGATCGAGAAGCCCCGACCCGAGCACCTGGGATACGCGGTGAGCCTGGTCGAGGGTGTCGCCGCCCACCTCGACCGGATCGACGAGGTGATCGCCAGCTACGCCGAGGGGTGGACGCTGGACCGGATGCCGGCGGTCGACCGCAACCTCGCCCGGATCGCGGTCTACGAGCTGCTCTACGTCGACGAGATCGACGACGCGGTGGCCATCAGCGAGGCCGTCGAGCTGGCCCGGCAGATGTCGACCGACGACTCGCCGCGCTTCCTCAACGGCATCCTCGGCCGCATCGCCGAGTACGCCACCCGCTGACGCGGCGCACGTCACACCCGACCTGCGTCACACCGGCGGGTGACGGCGGGCGGGGACCACGACCCGGACGACCGGACGACGACGAAGAGGGCCCGTGCCGACGGCACGGGCCCTCTTCGTCGTCGGGGTCAGCTGGCGAAGAACGCCCGCGGGTCGGCGACCAGCACACCGTGCTCGGTGAGCCGCTCGATCAGGCCGGACGGCGAGGCGTCGTAGACGATCGCGAGCGCGCGCAGGTCGTCGGCGCGGATGGAGAGCACGCGACCGTTGTAGTCGCCGCGCTGCTGCTGGATGGCGCGCGCGTACCGGGCGACGTAGGCCAGGTCCTCGGAGGCCTCGTCGTACAGCCGCTCCAGGTCCAGGACGATCTTGCTGGTCGGCTCGTGGCGAACCCCGCTGCCGTCGGGCAGCAGCTCGGAGACGGGAACGCGGTAGAAGTCGGCCAGCTCCGCCAGGCGCGACACCGTGACGGCGCGGTCGCCGCGCTCGTAGGAGCCGACCACCACCGCCTTCCACCGCCCGTTCGACTTCTCCTCCACACCCTGCAGGGAGAGGCCCTGCTGCTGGCGGATGGAGCGCAGGCGGGCGCCCAGAGACTTGGCGTATTCAGAGGGCATTAAACACTCCCAGTGCTGCTCGGGGTTCTCCCAGGGGTCGCTACGGAGCGTGACGGTACGGGGATTGGTACAACTGGTCAAGTGGTCGTGACCTTACCGTTGGGATCACCGGGGGAGTTGTCCGCTTTTCACCGGGCTGACCGGGGGGTCAGCGGCCGGCGGTGGTCAGTGCGGTGACCACTGGTAACGTGGCGGGAAGCCCCGGTCCGGGCCGCTCGCGTCCCGGTGCCGGCATCCGACGTCCTTTAACGACCCGTCCCGTGAGGCGGGGAAGGAGGTCCGCCGTGGCCTACCCAACGGCTGCCCAGTCGCCGCCGCCGCGACAACCCTCGGTGAAGGTGATCCTCGCCAGCGCCGACGTCCAGCGCGTGGTCGACCGCATCGCCCACCAGATCCTGGAGAAGACCCAGGGCGCCGGGAACACGGTGCTGCTCGGCATCCCCACCCGGGGCGCCCCGCTCGCGAAGCGGCTCGCCGCCCGGATCAGCACCTTCGAGGACGTGACCGTCCCAGTCGGCGTGCTCGACATCACCCTCTACCGCGACGACCTGCGCCGGCACGCCACCCGCGCGGTCGGGCCGACCCAGGTGCCGCCTGGCGGCATCGACGGCAAGCGGGTCGTCCTCGTCGACGACGTGCTCTTCTCCGGCCGCACCGTGCGGGCCGCGCTCGACGCGCTCAACGACGTGGGGCGGCCGGCGTCCGTCCAGCTCGCGGTCCTGGTCGACCGCGGCCACCGCGAGCTGCCGATCCGCGCCGACTACGTCGGCAAGAACATCCCGACCTCGCTGGCGGAGAGCGTGAAGGTCACCCTGGCGGAGACCGACGGCGTCGACGAGGTCAAGTTGTACGGGGGAAACCGGTGAGCGCGAGGAGTGCAGCGCAGCGGAGCCCCGCAGTCGCGAACGAAAGGCGGGCTCCGGTGAGCGCGAGGAGTGCAGCGCAGCGGAGCCCCGCAGTCGCGAACGAAAGGTGGCAGAGCCAGTGATCCGCCACCTGCTCTCCGGCGCCGACCTGGACGCCGCCACCGCCACCGAGATCCTGGACACGGCCGCCGAGATGGCCACCGTCGCCGGCCGGGAGGTCAAGAAGCTGCCCGCGCTGCGCGGACGCACCGTGGTCAACCTTTTCTACGAGGACTCCACGCGGACCCGGATCTCCTTCGAGGCGGCCGCGAAGCGGCTCAGCGCCGATGTGATCAACTTTTCGGCCAAGGGCTCCAGCGTCACCAAGGGCGAGAGCCTGAAGGACACCGCGCTGACGCTGCAGGCGATGGGGGCCGACGCGGTGGTCGTCCGGCACCCGGCCTCCGGCGCCCCGCACCGGCTCGCCGACTGGGTGGACGGCTCGGTGGTCAACGCCGGTGACGGCACCCACGAGCATCCCACCCAGGCGCTGCTCGACGCGTACACGATGCGCTCCCGGCTGGGGCGGCTGGCCGGCCTGTCGGTCGCGGTGGTCGGGGACGTCCTGCACAGCCGGGTGGCCCGCTCCAACGTCCTGCTGCTGTCCACGCTCGGCGCCAAGGTGACCCTGGTCGGGCCGCCGACGCTGATCCCCGTCCACATCGCGCAGGCGCTCGCGCCCGGCACCGACGTCTCCTACGACCTCGACGCGGTGCTGCCGCAGTCGGACGTGGTGATGATGCTGCGGGTGCAGCGCGAGCGGATGAACGCCTCCTACTTCCCGTCCGCCCGCGAGTACGCCCGCCGCTACGGCCTGGACGGCCCGCGGATGCGCCGGCTGCCCGAGCACGCGATCGTCATGCACCCCGGCCCGATGAACCGGGGGATGGAGATCACGCCCGAGGTCGCCGACTCGCCCCGCTCCACCATCGTCGAACAGGTCGCCAACGGGGTCTCCGTGCGGATGGCCGTCCTCTACCTGCTGCTCGGGGGGAACAACCGGTGAGCTCGTACCTGATCTCCAACGTCAGCGTCGTCGGCGCCGCGCCGACCGACGTGCTGATCCGCGACGGCGTCGTCGCGGCCGTCGGCGCCGGGCTGGACGCGCCGGAGGCGACCGTCGTCGACGGCATCGGGCTGGTCGCCCTGCCCGGCCTGGTCGACCTGCACACCCACCTGCGCGAGCCCGGCCGGGAGGACGCCGAGACCGTCGAGTCGGGGTCCCGGGCGGCGGCGCTCGGCGGCTACACGGCGGTCTGCGCGATGGCCAACACCTCGCCGGTGGCCGACACCGCCGGCGTGGTCGAGCAGGTCTGGCGGCTGGGCCGGGAGGCCGGGCTGGTGGACGTGCAGCCGATCGGGGCGGTCACCGTCGGCCTGGCCGGCGAGCACCTCGCCGAGCTGGGCGCGATGGCCGACTCCGCGGCCCGGGTGCGGATCTTCTCCGACGACGGGCACTGCGTCGCCGACCCGAGGCTGATGCGCCGGGCGCTGGAGTACGTGAAGGCGTTCGACGGGATCATCGCCCAGCACGCCGAGGAGCCCCGGCTCACCGAGGGCGCGCAGATGCACGAGGGCGAGGTCTCGACCCGGCTCGGCCTGACCGGCTGGCCGGCGGTCGCCGAGGAGGCGATCATCGCCCGGGACGTGCTGCTCGCCGAGCACGTCGGCAGCCGCCTGCACGTGTGCCACGTCTCCACCGCCGGCAGCGTCGAGGTGCTGCGCCAGGCCAAGGCCCGGGGCGTCCGGGTCACCGCCGAGGTCACCCCGCACCACCTGCTGCTCACCGACTCCCGGGCCGAGACCTACGACCCGGTCTACAAGGTCAACCCGCCACTGCGTACCGCGACCGACGTCGCCGCGCTGCGGGCGGCCCTGGTCGAGGGCGTGATCGACGTCGTCGCCACCGACCACGCCCCGCACGCGGTGGAGGACAAGGAGTGCGAGTGGGCGTACGCCCGGCCGGGCATGCTCGGCCTGGAGACGGCGCTGTCGATCGCCCTCGACGTGCTCGGCCCGCGATGGGACCTGATCGCCGAGCGGATGTCGCGCACCCCGGCCCGGATCGCCGGGCTGGAGGGGCACGGCCTCGACCCGGCGCCCGGCGTGCCGGCGAACCTGACCCTGGTCGACCCCGCCGCTCGCCGCACCATCGAGCCGGCGGAGCTGGCCAGCCGTAGCCGCAACACCCCGTACGCCCGCATGACGCTGCCGGGTCGCATCGTGGCGACCTTCCTGCGCGGCGAGCCGACGGTCCTGGACGGAAAGGCCCTCAAGTGATCCGAGCGAGGAGTGCAGCGGAGCGGAGCCCCGCAGTCCGGATCGGAGATGCTCTGATCCGAGCGAGGAGTGCAGCGGAGCGGAGCCCCGCAGTCCGGATCGAAGGAGACGCAGCATGACCCGCAGACAATCGGCGATCCTCGTCCTGGAGGACGGGCGGACGTTCCACGGCGAGGCGTACGGCAGCGTCGGGGAGACCTTCGGCGAGGCGGTCTTCAACACCGGCATGACCGGCTACCAGGAGACCCTCACCGACCCCTCCTACCACCGGCAGGTGGTGGTGCAGACCGCCCCGCACATCGGCAACACCGGCGTCAACGCCGAGGACGACGAATCCGCCCGGATCTGGGTCGCCGGCTACGTGGTCCGCGACCCGGCCCGGATGGGCTCGAACTGGCGGGCCACCGGTGGGCTGGAGGAGCGGCTGGCCGCCGAGGGCGTGGTCGGCGTCAGCGGCGTGGACACCCGGGCGCTGACCCGGCACCTGCGCGAGCGCGGCGCGATGCGGGTCGGCATCTCCAGCGTCGAGACCGACCCCCGGGCGCTGCTGGCCCGGGTGCGGCAGGCCCCGGAGATGGCCGGCGCGGACCTCTCCGCCGAGGTCACCACGGCGAAGCCGTACGTGGTGGCGGCCTCCGGCGAGCACCGGTTCACGGTCGCCGCGCTGGACCTGGGCATCAAGCGCAACGTCCCGCGTCGGCTGGCCGCCCGCGGGGTCACCACCCACGTGCTGCCGGCCGGCTCCACCATCGACGACCTGCTCGCCACCGGCGCGGACGCGGTCTTCCTCTCGCCCGGCCCGGGCGACCCGGCCACCGCCGACGCGCCGGTGGCCCTGGCGCGGGAGGTGCTGCGCCGGCGGGTGCCGCTGTTCGGCATCTGCTTCGGCAGCCAGATCCTCGGCCGGGCGCTGGGCTTCGGCACGTACAAGCTCGGCTACGGCCACCGGGGGATCAACCAGCCGGTGCTCGACCGGGTCACCGGCAAGGTCGAGGTGACCAGCCACAACCACGGCTTCGCGGTCGAGGTCCCCGGCGCGGGCCACGGCGCGGTCGTACCCGACCAGGTGATCGAGACCGAGTTCGGGGGCGTCCAGGTCAGTCACGTCTGCCTCAATGACAACGTGGTCGAGGGGCTGCGGGCGAAGGACGTGCCCGCCTTCACCGTCCAGTACCACCCGGAGGCGGCGGCCGGTCCGCACGACGCGGACTACCTCTTCGACCGCTTCGCCGAGCTGATCGAGGGCCGGACCCAGAGCGAGGGGCGCACACATGCCTAAGCGGACCGATCTGAAGCACATCCTGGTGATCGGCTCCGGGCCGATCGTGATCGGGCAGGCCTGCGAGTTCGACTACTCCGGCACCCAGGCCTGCCGGGTGCTGCGCAGCGAGGGGATCCGGGTCAGCCTGGTCAACTCGAACCCGGCGACGATCATGACGGACCCCGAGTTCGCCGACGCCACGTACGTCGAGCCGATCACCCCGGAGTTCGTCGAGCTGGTGATCGCCAAGGAGCGCCCCGACGCGATCCTGCCCACCCTCGGCGGGCAGACCGCGCTGAACACGGCCGTCGCCCTGCACGAGGCGGGCGTGCTGGAGAAGTACGGCGTGGAGCTGATCGGCGCCAACATCGAGGCGATCAACCGCGGCGAGGACCGGCAGCTGTTCAAGGACATCGTCGCCAAGGCCGGCGTACGCCTGGGTCTCGACGACCCGGCGGGCCTGGTGCCCCGCTCCCGGGTCTGCCACTCGATGGCGGAGGTCGAGGCCACGGTCGCCGAGCTGGGCCTGCCGGTGGTGATCCGGCCGTCGTTCACCATGGGCGGCCTCGGCTCCGGCATGGCGCACACCCCGGAGGACCTGGCGCGCATCGCCGGCGACGGGCTGGCCGCCAGCCCCGTGCACGAGGTGCTCATCGAGGAGAGCGTGCTCGGCTGGAAGGAGTACGAGCTCGAACTGATGCGCGACCGGCACGACAACGTCGTGGTGGTCTGCTCGATCGAGAACGTCGACCCGATGGGCGTGCACACCGGCGACAGCGTCACCGTCGCCCCGGCCATGACGCTCACCGACCGCGAGTACCAGCAGCTGCGCGACCTGGGCATCGCGGTGCTGCGCGAGGTCGGGGTGGACACCGGCGGCTGCAACATCCAGTTCGCCGTCAACCCGGCCGACGGCCGGATCGTGGTGATCGAGATGAACCCCCGGGTGTCGCGGTCGTCGGCGCTGGCCTCCAAGGCCACCGGCTTCCCGATCGCGAAGATCGCCGCGAAGCTGGCCATCGGCTACACCCTCGACGAGATCCCCAACGACATCACCCTGAAGACCCCGGCGGCGTTCGAGCCGACCCTGGACTACGTGGTGGTGAAGATCCCCCGGTTCGCGTTCGAGAAGTTCCCGGGCGCGGACCCGGAGCTGACCACCACGATGAAGTCCGTCGGCGAGGCGATGAGCCTCGGCCGCAACTTCAGCGAGGCGCTGAACAAGGCGATGCGCTCGCTGGAGACGAAGGCGACCGGCTTCTGGACCCAGCCGGACCCGGCCGGCGCGACGAAGGAGAACACCCTCGCCGCGCTGCGGATGCCGCACGACGGCCGGCTCTACACCGTGGAGCGGGCGCTGCGCCTCGGCGCGTCGATCGCCGAGGTCACCGCCGCGTCCGGCGGGATCGACCCCTGGTTCCTGGACCAGATCGCCGCCCTCGTCGAGCTGCGCGCGGAGATCGTGGACGCCCCGGTGCTCGACGCCGAGCTGCTGCGCCGGGCGAAGCGGGCCGGGCTGTCGGACCGGCAGCTGGCCGCGCTGCGCCCGGAGCTGGCCGCCGAGGACGGCGTACGGACGCTGCGGCACCGCCTCGACGTCCGCCCGGTCTACAAGACGGTGGACACCTGTGCCGCCGAGTTCGAGGCGACCACGCCCTACCACTACTCGACGTACGACCAGGAGACGGAGGTCGTGCCGTCGGCCCGGCCGAAGGTGATGATCCTGGGCTCCGGGCCGAACCGGATCGGCCAGGGCATCGAGTTCGACTACTCCTGCGTGCACGCGGTCCAGGCGCTGCGCAGCGCGCCGGTCGGCACCGCCACCTCGGCCGCCTCGGGCGCGGGTTCCGCCGCGGGCACCGGTTTCGAGACCGTGATGGTCAACTGCAACCCGGAGACCGTCTCCACCGACTACGACACCGCCGACCGGCTCTACTTCGAGCCGCTCACCTTCGAGGACGTGCTGGAGGTCTGGCACGCCGAGGACACCTCCGGCAGGGCGGCCGGCGGGCCGGGCGTGGTCGGGGTGATCGTGCAGCTCGGCGGGCAGACGCCGCTGGGCCTGGCGCAGCGGCTGAAGGACGCGGGCGTGCCGGTCGTCGGCACCTCCCCGGAGTCGATCCACCTGGCCGAGGAGCGGGGCGCGTTCGGGGCGGTGCTGGCCCGGGCCGGGCTGCGCGCCCCGGCGCACGGCATGGCGACCTCGTACGACGAGGCGAAGGCGATCGCCGACGAGATCGGCTACCCGGTGCTGGTCCGGCCGTCGTACGTGCTGGGCGGGCGGGGCATGGAGATCGTCTACGACGACGCCACGCTGCGTGACTACATCGGGCGGGCCACCGAGATCTCCCCGGACCACCCGGTGCTGGTCGACCGCTTCCTCGACGACGCCATCGAGATCGACGTGGACGCGCTCTGCGACGCCGACGGCGAGGTCTACCTCGGCGGGGTGATGGAGCACATCGAGGAGGCCGGCATCCACTCCGGCGACTCGTCCTGCGCGCTGCCGCCGATCACCCTGGCGGGCTCGCACGTGGCCCAGGTGCGCCGCTACACCGAGGCGATCGCCCGGGGCGTCGGCGTGCGCGGCCTGCTCAACGTGCAGTACGCGCTGAAGGACGACATGCTCTACGTGCTGGAGGCGAACCCGCGCGCGTCCCGGACGGTGCCCTTCGTCTCCAAGGCGACGGCGGTGCCGCTGGCGAAGGCGGCGGCCCGGATCGCGCTGGGCGCCACCATCGCCGAGCTGCGCGCCGAGGGGCTGCTCCCGGCGACCGGGGACGGCGGCTCGCTGCCGGCCGGCGCCCCGATCGCGGTGAAGGAGGCGGTGCTGCCGTTCAAGCGGTTCCGCACCCCCACCGGCAAGGGCGTGGACTCGCTGCTCGGCCCGGAGATGAAGTCCACGGGCGAGGTGATGGGCATCGACGTCGCCTTCGGGCACGCCTTCGCCAAGTCGCAGTCGGCCGCGTACGGCTCGCTGCCGACCGCCGGGAAGATCTTCGTCTCGGTCGCCAACCGGGACAAGCGCGGCATGATCTTCCCGATCAAGCGCCTGGCCGACCTGGGTTTCGAGATCGTCGCCACCACCGGCACGGCGGAGGTGCTGCGTCGGCACGGCATCGCCTGCGAGCAGATCCGCAAGCACTACGAGTCCGACGGGGGCGAGGACGCGGTGTCGCTGATCCTCGGCGGCGCCGTGGCGCTGGTGATCAACACTCCGCAGGGCTCGGGCGCGAGCGCCCGTTCCGACGGCTACGAGATCCGCAGCGCCGCCGTCACGGCGGACATCCCGTGCATCACCACGGTGCCGGGCGCGGCGGCGGCGGTGATGGGCATCGAGGCGCGGATCCGGGGCGACATGCAGGTCCGCCCGCTCCAGGAGCTGCACGCCGCCCTGCGGGCCGCCGAGTGACCGCCCCGGCGAGCGCGCGGTGATGTTCGAACGGGTCGTGCGGCCCGGGCTGTTCCGGATCGGGGGCGGGGACGCCGAGGCCGCGCACGAGTGGACGCTGCGCCGGCTGGCGGGGCTCTCCCGCCGGCCGGCGGCCCTGGCCGTGCTGCGGGCCCGCTACGCCGTCCGCGCGCCGCGCACCGTGTTCGGCGTCGAGTTCCCCAACCCGGTCGGGCTCGCCGCCGGCATGGACAAGGACGGCGCGGCGCTGCCCGCCTGGCCCGCGCTGGGCTTCGGCTTCGTCGAGGTCGGCACGGTCACCGCCCACCCGCAGCCGGGCAACCCCCGGCCCCGGCTGTTCCGGCTGCGCGACAGCGAGGCCGTGGTGAACCGGATGGGCTTCAACAACGCCGGCGCCGGGGCCCTCGCGGCACGGCTCGCCGCGCTGCCCCGCCCGATCGGGGTGCCGCTGGGCATCTCGCTGGGCAAGTCCAAGGTGACCCCGCTGGACGAGGCGGTGGCGGACTACCTGACCTCGTACCGCGCGCTGCGCGCGCACGGCGACTACTTCGCGGTCAACGTCTCCTCGCCGAACACCCCGGGCCTGCGCTCCCTGCAGGACAGGGCGCACCTGGACGCCATCCTGGCGGCGCTGGTGGGGGAGAAGCCGGTGCTGGTGAAGATCGCGCCGGACCTCACCGAGCCGGCGATCGCCGAGCTGCTGGAGGTCTGCCTGGCCCGGGGCGCCGCCGGGGTGATCGCCACCAACACCACGCTCGCCCGCGACGGCATCGCCCCCGCCGACCGGGCACGCGGCGCGGAGACCGGCGGCCTCTCGGGCCGCCCGCTCGCCGACCGCGCCCGCGAGGTGGTCGCCTTCGTGCACCGGGAGGCCGGCGGCCGGCTGCCGGTGATCGGCGTCGGGGGCATCGTGGACCCGGACGCCGCGGCCCGCATGTTCGACGCCGGCGCCGCCCTGGTCCAGCTCTACACCGGCTTCATCTACCGTGGGCCGGCCCTGGTCCGCGCCGCCGCCCGCGCCGCGAGGACGGGCGGGTGACCCCCGAGGAGATCCTGGCCGCCGACCGGGCGCACGTCTGGCACCCGTACGCGGCCCTGCCGCCGGCCAGCGCGCCCTACGTGGTGCAGAGCGCGGCGGGCGTACGGCTGCGGCTGGCCGACGGCCGGGAACTGGTCGACGGGATGTCGTCGTGGTGGGCGGCGATCCACGGCTACCGGCACCCGGTGCTCGACGCGGCGGTGACCGACCAGCTCGGCCGGATGAGCCACGTGATGTTCGGCGGGCTCACCCACGCCCCGGCGGTCCGCCTGGCCACCACCCTGGTCGAGCTGGCCCCGGACGGGCTGGAGCACGTCTTCCTGGCCGACTCCGGCTCGGTCGGCGTCGAGGTCGCGGTCAAGATGTGCCTGCAGTACCAGCGGGCCACCGGCCGGCCGGAGCGCCGCCGGCTGGGCACCTGGCGGGGCGGCTACCACGGCGACACGTTCCACCCGATGAGCGTCTGCGACCCCGAGGGCGGCATGCACCACCTCTGGGGCGACGTGCTGCCCCGGCAGGTCTTCGCCCCCGTGCCGCCCGGCGGCTTCGCCACCCCGCCCGAGCCGGCCTACGAGGCGGCCCTGGTCGAGACGGTCGAGCGGCACGCCCACGAGTTGGCCGCGGTCGTCGTGGAGCCGGTGGTCCAGGGCGCCGGCGGGATGCGCTTCCACCACCCGCACTACCTGCGGGTGCTGCGCGAGGTGACCCGGGCCCACGGGGTGCTGCTGATCTTCGACGAGATCGCCACCGGCTTCGGCCGGACGGGCGCCATGTTCGCCGCCGAGCACGCCGGGGTGACGCCCGACGTGATGTGCGTGGGCAAGGCGCTCACCGGCGGGTACCTCACCCTGGCCGCCACGCTCTGCACGGCGGAGGTGGCCCGGGGCATCTCCGCCGGCGGGGTGCTGGCGCACGGGCCGACGTTCATGGGCAATCCGCTGGCCTGCGCGGTCGCCAACGCCTCCCTCGACCTGCTGCGGGCGGGGGACTGGGCGGGGCAGGTGGCGAGGGTGCAGGCGGGCCTGCGGGCCGGCCTGGAGCCGTTGCGCGGCGCGCCGGGGGTGACGGACGTGCGGGTGCTCGGCGCGATCGGCGTGGTCCAGCTCGACCGCGAGGTGGACCTGCCCGCCGCCACCGCCGCCGCGGTCGCCGAGGGGGTCTGGCTGCGGCCGTTCCGCGACCTGGTCTACACCATGCCGCCGTACGTCACCGACGACGCCGACCTGGCCCGGATCGCCGCCGGGGTCGCCGCCGCGGTGCGGGCCGGCTGAGCCGCCGGTCACGCTCCGGCGGGAGTACGCGGGCGGCGCGCGCCGCCCGCGACAGGAGCGCGCCCGGCGGTGGACGCCCCGGGGCGCCGAGGAGAGGGAGAGAACCGGATGGAGAGCTTCGGCGCCCGCCTGCACCGGGCCGTCACCGAGCGGGGGCCGCTCTGCGTCGGCATCGACCCGCACCCGGGGCTGCTGGCCCGCTGGGGGCTCGACGACGACGTCCGGGGGCTTGACCGGTTCGCCCGGACGGTCGCGGAAGCCCTCGGTGACCGGGTCGCGGTGGTCAAGCCCCAGTCGGCCTTTTTCGAGCGGTTCGGCTCGAAAGGTATGGCGATTCTTGAGTCAACTATCCGACAGTTGCGCGATGCCGGCTCGCTCGTTCTGTTGGACGTCAAGCGTGGCGACATCGGCTCGACCGTCGCCGCGTACGCCTCGGCGTACCTCGACCCATCCAGCCCGGTCCATGTGGACGCGGTGACGGCGAGCCCGTACCTCGGCGTCGGCGCGCTCGCGCCGATGTTCGAACTGGCCGCCGAGCACGGCGGCGGGGTCTTCGTGCTGGCGCTCACCTCCAACCCCGAGGGCGCCGCCGTGCAGCGCGCCCGCACCGCCGACGGGCGCACCGTGGCGCAGGTGGTCATCGACGAGATTTCCCAGCTCAATGCGGGTGCGCAGCCGCTCGGCAGCGTCGGGCTGGTGGTCGGCGCGACCATCGGTGACACCGGTCACGACCTGTCCGCGGTGAACGGTCCGCTGCTCGCCCCGGGCCTCGGGGCGCAGGGCGCCACCGCGGCGGATCTGCGCGTCGTCTTCGGCTCCGCCCTGCCCGCGGTGCTGCCCTCGTACTCCCGCGAGGTGCTGGGCGCGGGCCCTGATCCGGACGCGCTGCGGGCCGCCGCCGACCGGGCCCTGACGGACTGCCGGGCCGCCCTCGCCGCTGGAGCCTGACTGACGGCTCGGTCACCTTTTGCGAAGATCATCGCGCGCCCACGTTGCCGAATGCTCCGTCTCCCGCTAGTTTTCCCCGCGCTGGGAACCACGGACCCCTTGGTTCACAGCGACACCACGTTTCACAGATGCGGCGGTGCGTCCCGCCCGTCGCGATAGGGACCTGAGGAGAACTGGTGCCGCTCCCGTCACTGACCCCCGAACAGCGCGCTGCCGCGCTGGAGAAGGCCGCGGAGATCCGCAAGGCCCGTGCTGAGCTGAAGGAGCAGCTCAAGCAGGGCAAGACCACCCTCGGAGCCGTCCTCGAGCGTGCCGAGTCCGACGACGTCGTCGGCAAGCTCAAGGTCTCCGCCGTGCTGCAGGCGATGCCGGGTATCGGCAAGATCCGGGCCACCCAGATCATGGAGAAGCTCAAGATCGCCGACAGCCGTCGCCTGCGTGGCCTCGGCGAGCAGCAGCGCAAGGCACTGCTTGGAGAGTTCGCCGCCAACTGAGGCTGGCTGCGTGTAGAAACAAGCAGTGAGCACGGATGACGAGGCGCGCCCGGCGGCTCGGCTCACTGTCCTGACGGGGCCTTCGGGCTCCGGCACGGAGAGTGTCGTCGAGCGCGTCCGGGCGCGTTCTCCGTCCGTCTGGGTCCCGGTGCCGGCCACCACCCGCCCGCGCCGGGAGCGCGAGCTGGACGGCCTCGACCGGCTCTTCCTGACCCCCGCCGAGTTCGACCGGATGGTCGCCGCCGGGGAGCTGCTGGAGTGGAGCCGGGCCGGGCCCCACCGGCGCGGTACCCCCCTCGAACCGCTGCGGTCCCGGCTCGCCGCCGGCCAGCCGGTGCTGATCGGCCTCGACCTTGCCGGCGCGCTGCTCGTCCGGGCGGTGCTGCCCGACGCCCGGCTGGTGCTGCTGCACCCGCCGGGGACCCTCCCCCCGCAGGTCACGCCGGCCGCCTTCGAACACACCCTCGCGCACGACCTCACCGGGCGGGTCGTCGACGAGCTGGTAGGCTTGTCCGGTTCTTCTTTCCTGGCTCCGGCGCCACCGCACGTGCGCGGTGGACCGCCAGCACCGCCGCGCGCGGTGCGATAGACGCAGAGGTTAATTCGTGGGATCCATCGCAAACCCCGAAGGCATCACCAACCCGCCGATCGACGAGCTTCTCGAGAAGACGACCTCGAAGTACGCGCTGGTGATCTTCGCCGCCAAGCGCGCACGCCAGGTCAACGCCTACTACAGCCAGCTCGGTGAGGGTCTGCTGGAATACGTCGGCCCCCTGGTCGAGACCACGCCCCAGGAGAAGCCGCTCTCCATCGCCATGCGCGAGATCAACGCGGGCCTGCTCACCGCCGAGCCGACCGACCAGCCGTAACCCGCCGCGCGTCGATGTCCCCCCGGATCGTCCTCGGGGTCGGCGGTGGCATCGCCGCCTACAAGGCGTGCGAGCTGCTGCGACTCTTCACCGAGTCGGGCCACCAGGTCCGGGTCGTGCCGACCGCGTCGGCGTTGCGCTTCGTCGGGGCCCCGACCTGGGCCGCGCTCTCCGGCCAGCCCGTCGCCGACGACGTCTGGTCGGACGTGCACGAGGTGCCGCACGTCCGGCTCGGCCAGCAGGCCGACCTGGTGGTGGTCGCGCCGGCCACCGCCGACCTGCTGGCCAAGGCCGCCCACGGCCTCGCCGACGACCTGCTCACCAACACGCTGCTGACCGCCCGCTGCCCGGTGGTGCTGGCCCCGGCCATGCACACCGAGATGTGGGAGCACCCGGCCACCGTCGCCAACGTCGCGACGCTGCGCTCCCGGGGCGTGCGCGTCGTCGAGCCCGCCGTCGGCCGGCTCACCGGGGCGGACACCGGCAAGGGCCGGCTGCCCGACCCGGCGGAGATCTTCGCGGTCGCCCGCCGGGCGCTGGCCCGGGGCGTCGGGGCCCCCGCCGACCTGGCCGGGCGGCACGTGGTGGTGACCGCCGGCGGCACCCGCGAGCCCCTCGACCCGGTCCGCTTCCTGGGCAACCGCTCCTCGGGCAAGCAGGGCTACGCCTTCGCCCGCTGCGCGGTGGCCCGGGGTGCCCGGGTCACCCTGATCTCGGCCAACGTCTCGCTGCCCGATCCCGCCGGCGTCGACCTGGTCCGGGTCGGCACCACGGGCGAGCTGCGCGACGCCACGCTGGCGGCGGCCGCCGAGGCCGACGCGGTGGTGATGGCGGCGGCTCCGGCCGATTTCCGTCCCGCGACCTACGCGCCTGGCAAAATCAAGAAGTCGGACGACGGCAGCGCGCCCACCATCGAGCTCGTCACCAACCCGGACATCGCGGCCGAGCTGGGCCGGCGTCGTCGCCCGGAGCAGGTGCTGGTGGTGTTCGCCGCGGAGACGGGCGACGCCGAGGCCAACGGCCGGGCCAAGCTCGCCCGCAAGCGGGCGGACCTCGTCGTGATCAACGAGGTCGGGCCGGACAAGGTCTTCGGCGCCGAGACCAACGCGGCGACGGTCATCGGCGCGGACGGTTCGGTCAGCCGGATGCCCGAACGGTCCAAGGAGGACCTCGCCGACGGCGTCTGGGATCTCGTGGTTGCCCGGTTGCCCGGCCGTTCCTGACGGCTGGAAAGGGGCACGACCGAAGGGGCCAGGCTCTGCCGCGGATGACTACACTGCCGCGGAACGACTTCCACAATTTAGGAGTGCCGTGACACGCCGCCTCTTCACTTCCGAATCGGTCACGGAAGGCCACCCGGACAAGATCGCCGACCAGATCAGCGATGGCATTCTCGACGCCCTGCTCGCCGAGGACCCACGCAGCCGCGTCGCCGTGGAGACCCTGATCACCACCGGTCAGGTGCACATCGCGGGCGAGGTGACCACCAAGGCGTACGCCGACATCCCGACCATCGTCCGCCGGACCATCCTCGACATCGGCTACGACTCGTCCAAGAAGGGCTTCGACGGCGCCTCCTGCGGCGTCAGCGTCTCCATCGGTGCCCAGTCCGAGGACATCGCGCAGGGCGTCGACAACGCCTTCGAGCTGCGTACCGGGGCGTCGGAGAGCGCGCTGGACGCGCAGGGCGCCGGCGACCAGGGCATGATGTTCGGCTTCGCCTGCTCCGAGACGCCGGAGCTGATGCCGCTGCCCATCGCCCTGGCGCACCGGCTGGCCCGGCGGCTCTCCCAGGTCCGCAAGGACGGCACGATCCCGTACCTGCGGCCCGACGGCAAGACCCAGGTCACCATCGAGTACGAGGGGCTGCGCCCCGTCCGGCTCAACACGGTGGTCGTCTCCAGCCAGCACGCCGCGGACATCTCGCTGGACTCGTTGCTCACCCCCGACGTGCGCGAGCACGTCATCGCCCCGGAGCTGGAGAGCCTCGGGCTGGACACCGACGGCTACCGGCTGCTGGTCAACCCGACCGGCCGGTTCGAGATCGGTGGGCCGATGGGCGACGCCGGCCTGACCGGACGCAAGATCATCGTCGACACGTACGGCGGCTACGCCCGCCACGGCGGCGGCGCGTTCTCCGGCAAGGACCCGTCGAAGGTGGACCGCTCGGCGGCGTACGCGACGCGCTGGGTGGCCAAGAACGTGGTCGCCGCCGGCCTGGCCGAGCGGTGCGAGGTCCAGGTCGCGTACGCGATCGGCAAGGCCCACCCGGTCAGCCTCTTCGTCGAGACGTTCGGCACCGAGACCGTGCCGGTCGCCTCGATCGAGAAGGCCGTCTCCGAGGTCTTCGACCTGCGCCCGGCCGCCATCATCCGGGACCTCAACCTGCTCCGCCCGATCTACCAGCAGACCGCCGCCTACGGCCACTTCGGCCGGGAGCTGCCGGACCTGACCTGGGAGAGCACCGACCGGGCCGCCGACCTCAAGTCGGCCGCGGGAGCCTGACCGGCACCAGGCGCAGCGACCGGCGACCCGCGGACGGGTCGCCGGTCGCTCGCGTCTGCGTCGACGTCCCCCTGGCCCACCTGGACCGCCCGTTCGACTACCTCGTCCCGGCCGAGCTGGACGCCGACGCCGTCCCCGGCGTGCGCGTGAAGGTCCGCTTCGCGGGGCAGCTCGTCGACGGCTGGCTGCTGGAGCGGGCCGACGACTCGGGGCACACCGGCCGGCTGGCGTACCTGGAGAAGGTCGTCTCGCCCGAGCCGGTGCTCGCGCCGGAGGTCGCCCGGCTGGCCCGGGCGGTCGCGGACCGCTACGCCGGCAGCCTCGCCGACGTGCTCCGCCTCGCCGTTCCGCCCCGGCACGCCCGGGTCGAGAAGGACGTCCGCGCCCGCGCCGCCGCCCCCGCCGAAGCCCTCGCCGCGCCGGCCGGTCCCACCGCCGGCCCGGCCGAAGCTCTCGCCGTGCCGGCCGGTGCCTCTGGCATGCCGGACGCGGCGTCCGCCGGACCGGGCGGGGAGCCCGTCGCGTGGGACGGTGCCTCCGCCGCCCCCGACGAGGACCGGCCCGTCCACGCGGACCCCGCCCTGTCGGACGCGGGCCCCGCCGGGCCGGGCGGAGACCCCGCCGGGCCGGGCGTCGCCGCACCGGCGGGGGCCCCCGGCGGACAGCCGTCCGACCGGACCCCGGGCGCCCCGCCGGCCGGGCCCGGTCCCGACGCGTGGCGGGACTACCCGGCCGGGCCCGCCATGCTCCGGGCGCTCGCCGACGGGCGGTCCCCTCGGGCGGTCTGGTCCGCGCTGCCCGGGGAGGACTGGCCCGCCCGCTACGCCGAGGCCGTCGCCGCCACCGTGGCCGGCGGCCGGGGCGCGGTGGTGGTCGTCGCCGACAACCGCGACCTGGACCGCCTCGACGCCGCCCTGCGCGACGCCCTGGGCCCGGGCCGGCACGTCTGCCTCTCCGCCGCGCTCGGCCCCGCCCGGCGCTACCGGGCGTTCCTGGCGGCCCGGCGCGGCGACGTGGCGGTGGTGGTCGGCACCAGGGCCGCGATGTTCGCCCCGGTCGCCCGCCTCGGGCTGGTGGCGATCTGGGACGACGGCGACGACCTGCACGCCGAGCCCCGCGCCCCCTACCCGCACGCCCGGGAGGTGCTGCTCACCCGCGCCCAGCTCGGAGACGCCGCGGCCCTGGTGGGCGGATACACCCGCACCGCCGAGGCGCAGCTGCTGGTGGAGACCGGGTGGGCCCGCGAGGTGGTGGCCGACCGGGCCACCGTCCGGGCCCGGATGCCGGCCATCGCGCCCACCGGCGACGATCCGCAGCTGGCCCGGGACCCCGGGGCGGCCACCGCCCGGCTGCCCAGCCTCGCCTGGACCACCGCCCGGGAGGCGCTCCGGGCCGACCTGCCGGTGCTGGTCCAGGTGCCCCGCCGCGGCTACCTGCCCTCGGTGGCCTGCGCCGAGTGCCGCACCCCGGCCCGGTGCGCGCACTGCGCCGGGCCGCTCGCGCTGCCCTCCGCCGAGGGCACCCCCGCCTGCCGCTGGTGCGGCCGGGTCGCCGCCGCGTACGCCTGCCCGGAGTGCGGCGGACGACGGCTGCGCGCCTCCGTCACCGGCGCCCGGCGCACCGCCGAGGAGCTGGGCCGGGCCTTTCCCGGCGTGCCGGTGCGCACCTCCGGGCGGGAGGAGGTGCTGGCCGCGGTCCCGGGCGGCGCCGGCCTGGTCATCGCCACCCCTGGCGCCGAGCCGGTCGCCGAGGGCGGCTTCGGGGCCGTGCTGCTGCTCGACTCGTGGGCCCTGCTCACCCGGGCCGACCTGCGGGCGGGGGAGGAGGCGCTGCGCCGCTGGCTGGCGGCCGCCGCGCTGGCCCGGCCCGCCGCCGCCGGCGGTCGGGTGGTGGTGGTCGCCGACGGGGCCCTCGCCCCCGTGCAGGCCCTGCTGCGCTGGGACGCCGGCTGGTTCGCGGCCCGGGAGTTGGCCGAGCGGCGGGAGCTGGGCTTCCCGCCGGCGGTGCGGATGGCCAGCGTCACCGGCGTGCCGGCCGCGGTCGCCGACCTGCTGGCCGAGGCCCGGCTGCCGGCGGAGGCCGAGCTGCTCGGGCCGGTGCCGGCCGACGGGGAGCGGGAGCGGATGCTGGTCCGGGTCCCCCGGGCCCGGGCCGCCGCGCTGGCCGGCGCGCTGCACTCGGCGGCCGGGGTGCGCGCCGCCCGCAAGGCCGCCGACCCGGTCCGCCTCCAGGTCGACCCGCTGGCTCTCTTCTGACCGGCGGCCCGGGTGCTCCGGGGCCGGTCCCACCGCCCGGCCCGGCCCGTCGTCGCACGCCGTGTCCGGCGGTGCGTCGCCAGGCGGGTGATAGCATCGCCCGTCATGCCGGGGCGTACGACGGCTCCAGGTCACAGCGCGGCGCCAGACAGCGCCGGGCTGGAGGCGCAGGATCGCGCGACGATGGCGGGAGCGCGTCGGTTCGGCGCGATGTCGATGATGTCAAACAGCCGGTGATCAGGGGTGGACCAGTCGTGACCGTTCGTCAGTCGATCGTCTTCAATGGTGACCTCGGCAGCGGCAAGAGCACCGTCTCCGTGGAGATCGCCGAGCGGCTCGGCCTGCGCCGGGTCAGCGTCGGTGACCTCTACCGCCAGATGGCGCAGGAGCGGCAGATGACCGCGCTCCAGCTCAACCTGCACGCGGAGCTGGACCAGGCCGTCGACGGCTACGTCGACCAGCTCCAGCGGGACATCGCCGCCTCGGGTGAGAGCCTGGTCATGGACTCCCGGCTGGCCTGGCACTTCTTCACCGACGCGCTCAAGGTGCACATGATCACCGAGCCGGGCGAGGCGGCCCGACGGGTGCTCGCCCGCCCCTCCGGCCCGGCCGAGAGCTACGCCTCCATGGAGGAGGCCAAGGCCAAGCTGCGGGAGCGCAGCGAGAGCGAGCGGGGCCGGTTCATCGTCCGGTACGGGGTGGACAAGGCCCGGCTGCGCAACTACGACCTGATCTGCGACACCACCCGCGCCCCGGCGGCCGAGGTCATCGAGCACATCATCGACGCGTACGAGGGCCGGCTCTGCGCGGACGTGCTGCGCGACGCGCCCCCGCTGCTGCTGCTCGACCCCGCGCGGGTCTACCCGACCGAGGACATCGCCCACCTGCGCGACCTGTGGGACTCGGAGTTCGTCGGCGAGGTGGCCGCAACTGGCGACGAGGCGCTGGAACCCCTGCGGATCGGCTACACCGGCGAGTACTTCTTCGTCGTCGACGGGCACCGCCGCCTCAGCGCCGCCCTGCAGAACGGTTTCCGCCTGGTGCCGGCCCGGCTCGTCGCCGAGGTGGACGAGCCGGTGGTCGGCGGGATGAGCGCGGTGGACTACTTCGCCGCCCAGGCCCGGCCCGGCCTGATCCACGACTGGGAGGCCGCCCACTCCATCGAGCTGCCGCTGCCCGAGCACGCCCTGCTCGGCGGCGACGCGGTCCTGGCCGGGGAGCCGGGCACCGGCGTCTGAGCCGCCCGCCCCGCACCGCCGGGCACGGCACGCCGCCCGGGCCGGTCCTGGCCGCCCCGCCGCGGCACCGGGCCCGGCCGGTCCTGCGCGGCTACGGGAGCCTTCCGTGACCATCGACACGGAACCGCCGGCGTCGCGTCGCGGTACGCCGGCCGGGGCGGCCGGCGGCACTCCGTAGACTGGTACGGCACCAGTCCGCCCGCCGAAGGAGCCATGCCGAGTGACCGTCCAGCCCATCCGTCTGTTCGGGGATCCGGTGCTGCGCACGCCGGCCGATCCGGTGGTCGACTTCGACGTCGAGCTGCGCAAGCTCATCGCCGACCTGACCGACACGATGCGTGAGCAGAACGGCGCCGGCCTCGCCGCGCCACAGCTCGGTGTGGGCCTGCGGGTGTTCACCTTCGACGTCGACGACGTGGTCGGCCATCTGGTCAACCCGGTGCTGGAGTTCCCCGACGAGGAGGAACAGGACGGCCCCGAGGGGTGCCTGTCGATCCCGGGCCTCTACTTCGACACCAAGCGTCGGCAGAACGTGATCGCCAAGGGCTTCAACGGCTACGGCGACCCGATGCAGATCGTCGGCACCGGGCTGATGGCGCGCTGCGTGCAGCACGAGACCGACCACCTCGACGGGGTGCTCTTCCTGGACCGGCTGGACCCGGCCGGGCGCAAGGAGGCGATGAAGGCGATCCGCCAGGCGGAGTGGTACGACCCGGCCGCCCCGCCGACGGTCAAGGTCAACCCGCACGTCTCCGGCAGCCCTTTCGGTCTGGGTCGGTGAGCCCGTGCGCGTGATCTTCGCCGGCACGCCGGCCGTCGCCGTTCCCGCCCTGGCCGCCGTGGCGGCCTCCCGCCACGAGCTGGTCGCCGTGGTCACCCGGCCGGACGCCCCCGCGGGGCGCGGTCGCGGGCTGGTCCGCTCCCCGGTGGGGGCGTGGGCCGACGAGCACGGGATCGAGGTGCTCACCCCCGCCCGACCGCGTGAGCCGGAGTTCCAGGACCGGCTGCGCGAGCTGGCCCCCGACTGCGTCCCCGTGGTCGCCTACGGCGCGCTGGTGCCGCCGGCCGCCCTGGAGATCCCCCGCCACGGGTGGGTCAACCTGCACTTCTCGCTGCTGCCCGCCTGGCGCGGCGCCGCGCCCGTGCAGCACGCCGTGCTGCACGGCGACGAGCTGACCGGAGCGAGCGTGTTCCAACTGGAGGAAGGGCTGGACACCGGCCCGGTCTACGGCACCCTGACCGACGAGATCCGGCCGGCGGACACGTCCGGCGACCTGCTGGAGCGGCTGGCCCACTCCGGCGCCGGCCTGCTGGTGGCCGTCCTCGACGCGATCGACGACGGCACCGCCCGCGCCGAGCCGCAGCCCGCCGACGGGGTGTCGCTGGCGCCGAAGCTGACCGTGGAGGACGCCCGGGTGCGCTGGTCCGATCCCGCCTTCGCCGTGGACCGGCGGATCCGGGCCTGCACCCCGGCGCCCGGCCCCTGGACGACGTTCCGGGGGGAGCGCGTCAAGCTGGGCCCGCTCACCCCGGTGCCCGACGGCCCGGAGTTGAAGCCGGGCGAGCTGCTGGTGGAGAAGTCCCGGGTGCTGGCCGGCACGGCCACCACCCCGGTCCGGCTCGGCGAGGTCCGGGCGGCGGGCAAGCGGGCGATGCCCGCGACCGACTGGGCGCGGGGCGTCCGGGTCGCCGCAGGGGAGGAACTCGCGTGACCGGCCCTTCGGAACGACCCTCGGGCGACCGCTTCTCCACCGAACGCGACGACCGGGCCGGCGGTGACCGGTCCGGCGGTGACAGGTTCAGCAGCGACCGGTCCGGCGGCGACCGGTTCGGCGGGCGCGGCGAGCGTCCCTCGGGCGGTCAGCGCGGCGAGCGGCCGGCGCGGGGCGGCCAGTGGGGTGCGCGGGGTGGCGGTGACCGCCGCGACGGCGGCCGGCGTCCGGCCCGTCCGGCGGTGGACCTGCCCCGCCAGGCGGCCTACGAGGCGGTCGCGGCGGTGCACCGCGATGACGCGTACGCGAACCTGGTGCTCCCGTCGCTGCTGCGCGACGCGGGGCTGGTCGGCCGGGACGCCGCCTTCGCCACCGAGCTGACCTACGGCACGCTGCGCCACCTCGGCACCCTCGACGCGATCCTGAGCGACGCCGCCGGGCGGGACGTGCAGCGCATCGATCCGCCGGTGCGCGACGCGCTGCGGCTCGGGGCGTACCAGCTCCTGCACACGCGGGTGCCGGCGCACGCCGCGGTCTCCTCGACCGTCGACCTGGTCCGGGCGGTGGGTCCCGGCGCGACGGGCTTCGCCAACGCGGTGCTGCGCGAGGTCGCCGGCCGGGACGCCGACGCCTGGGTCGCCAAGCTGGCCCCGTCGGCGGAGAGCGACCCGATCGGGCACCTCGCCCTGGCGTACAGCCATCCGCAGTGGATCGTGCGGGCCTTCGCCGAGGCGCTCGGCGGCGACCTCGGCGAGACCACCCGGCTGCTCATCGAGGACAACGAGCGCCCGCCGGTGCACCTGTGCGCCCGGCCGGGGCTGGCCGACGCGGCGGAACTGGCCGACCAGGTCGGCGGTGCGCCGGGGGCTTTCTCCCCGTACGCGGTCTATCTCTCCGGCGGGGCGCCCGGCGACCTGCCGGCGCTCGCGCAGGGGCGGGCCCACGTGCAGGACGAGGGTTCCCAGTTGGTGGCCAACGCCCTGGCGGTGGCTCCGCTCGACGGCCCGGACGGGCGCTGGCTGGACCTGTGCGCCGGCCCGGGCGGCAAGTCCGGCCTGCTCGGCGCCCTCGCCGCCCAGCGGGAGGCGCGGCTGACCGCGGTCGAGGTCTCCGAGCATCGGGCCCGGCTGGTCGAGCAGGCCACCCGGGGCCTGCCGGTGACCGTGCTGAACATCGACGGCCGGACCGTCGGCGCGGACCCGAAGCTGCCGGAGGCGCACTTCGACCGGGTGCTCGTCGACGCGCCCTGCACGGGGCTGGGATCGTTGCGCCGCCGGCCGGAGTCCCGCTGGCGGCGCCAGCCCTCGGACCTGCCGCCGCTGACCCGGTTGCAGCGCGAGCTGCTCGCCGCGGCGCTGCGCGCGACCCGCCCGGGCGGGCTGGTCGCCTACGTGACGTGCTCTCCGCACACCGTGGAGACGCACGTGACGGTCACCGAGGCGGCGCGCCGCTCCGGGGTGCCGGTCGACTTCGTCGACGCCCGGCCGCTGCTGCCGGCGGGCATGCCCGGTCTCGGCGACGGGCCGACGGTGCAGCTCTGGCCGCACCGGCACGGCACCGACGCGATGTTCCTCGCGATGCTCCGCCGCACCTGAGCGGGGCACGGGACGCACTGCCCAGTCCTGCTCGGGGAACATCGAGGTGGGCGCGCCGGAGACCACCGGCGAGAAGAACACCGGCCCCGACCGGGGGCCGGTCCGGCGACGCCCGGGTCCGCCCCGGCGCACGACGCGCCGGGGCCGGCCCGGGCGCGCGTCTTTCCGCTGTCCCCACAACCCGCTCCGAGGTGGCATCATGTCGTCACCTATCGAGGAGCGTCCATGAAACGAAGAATCCTGACCGCTGGTCTCGCGCTCGCCGTCCTCACCGGCGGCGTGGCGACGCTGACCGTCGCGCCCGCGTCGGCGGCCCCGGCGCCGGCCGCCGGAGTGCTCGCGCCCGCCGCGCAGTCCCTGGCCGCGCCGGACGTCGCCGTGGCCAACGTCCAGGGCCACCTCACGCAGTTCCAGACCATCGCCACCCAGAACGGCGGCAACCGGCGCGCCGGCACCGCCGGCTACACGGCCTCCCTCACGTACGTCAAGACGAGGCTCCAGGCCGCCGGGTACACGGTGACCGAGCAGGTCTGCACCGACTGCACGTACCGGTCGAACAACCTGATCGCCGAGTGGCCGGGCGGCCCCGCCGACCAGGTCGTCATGTTCGGCGCGCACCTCGACGGCGTCTCCGCCGGCCCGGGCATCAACGACAACGCCTCCGGCTCGTCGGTGCTGCTGGAGAACGCGCTGGTGCTGGCCCAGCAGAACCCGACGATGACCAAGCGGGTCCGGTTCGCCTGGTGGACCGACGAGGAGCAGGGCCTCAACGGCTCGGACTTCTACGTCCGTTCCCTCAGCGCCACCCAGCGGGGCTACATCAAGGGCTACTACAACTTCGACATGGTGGGCTCCACCAACGGCGGCTACTTCATCAACCGGATCACCTCCGCCACCGCCGCGCCGCTGAAGGCGTACTGGGACTCGCTGAACATCCAGCCCGAGGAGAACGTCGAGGGTCAGGGCCGCTCCGACGACTACTCGTTCCAGCAGGCCGGCATCCAGACCTCCGGGTACGCCTCGGGGGCCAGCGCCCGCAAGACCTCGGCGCAGGCCGCCAAGTGGGGCGGCACGTCCGGCTCGGCGTACGACCCGTGCTACCACCGGTCCTGCGACACCACCTCGAACGTCAGCGCCACGGTGCTCAACCGCAGCGCCGACGGGGTCGCGTACGCCATCTGGCAGCTCGCCGTGGGCACGGCGACCAACGACTTCTCCCTCGCGGTGGCCCCGACGTCGGGTTCGGTGCAGCGCGGCGCGTCGACCACGGCGACGATCTCCACGGCCACCACCGCCGGCGCCGCCCAGACGGTCGGCCTCTCGGCGACCGGCGCCCCGGCGGGCGTCACCGTGTCGTTCAGCCCGTCGTCGGTCACCTCCGGCGGCTCCGCCACCATGACGCTCAGCGCGTCGGCCTCGGCCCCGGTGGGCACGTACACCGTCACGGTCACCGGCGCCGGCTCGGGCGGCGTCTCGCGCTCCGCCAGCTACACCCTGACCGTCGGTGGGGGTGGCGGTTGTGCCGGTGGGCAGGTGATCGGCAACGGCGGGTTCGAGAGCGGGACGTCGCCGTGGACGGCGACGTCGGGCGTCATCACCAACGACGCCGGCCAGCCGGCGCGCTCGGGTTCGTACAAGGCGTGGCTGCTGGGGTACGGCTCGACGCGCACGGACACGCTGTCCCAGTCGGTGACGATCCCGGCGGGCTGCTCCAGCTACACGCTGTCGTTCTGGCTGCACGTCGACACGGCGGAGACGTCGTCGAGCACGGCGTACGACCGGTTGGTGGTGCAGGTGGGAACCGCGATGCTGGCGACGTACTCGAACCTGAACGCGGCGGCGGGTTACGTGCAGCGGTCGTTCAACGTGGCCGGGTACGCGGGGCAGACGGTGACGCTGAAGTTCACCGGCACGGAGGACTCCTCGTTGCAGACCAGCTTCGTCGTCGACGACGTGACGCTCCAGGCCAGCTAGGCCGCCAGGGGCGGGGCGGTCACCGCGGTGGCCGCCCCGCTCAGGTGACCGGCAGGCCCTTCGTGCCGGCGCCCTTCATCGACCTGGTGAGGCTGCGGTCGCTGACCCACAGGAAGCACTGCACGCCCCGGTTGCCGTTGCGCCACTCCCGCTCGAAGGGGTGGTAGTAGATCGAGCCGGCCCGGTACTGCAGGTCGCCGTTGTCCGGCACCCTGGCGTACTTCGCGATCAGCGTCCGGCACGCCCGGTGCACCTTCAGGTTGTCCCGCCTGAAGGCGTCGTAGGTGGTGTCGGGGGCCTGCCAGACGCCGACGAACTCGGCGCGGTGCCTGCTGGTGCAGGGCACCGGCACCATCTCCCGCACGTCGTCGGCCCGCACCTTCGGGTTGAAGCAGCGGTGCGCGAGCGGGGCGGCGCCGGTCAGCGCGCCCTTGAGGCTGCCCGTCCGGGCCTTCGGGCTGGCCTCGTCGAGGCTGGTCTGCTCGCTCAGGTCGCAGCGGAACCAGCGGGCGCCGCCGCCCCACGCCTGCGGCGACGGCAGCACGACGCTCAGCCCGAGCCGGCCGGAACGCCAGTCGCCGCCGACCACCTCGCCGACCTTCGTGTCGCACTCGGCGCGGGCGACGCGCATGCCGGCCGAGCCGGCCGGCGGGGGCGTCGCGCGGTCCGCCGCCGCCCCGGTCAGCGTGCCGACGTGCACCGTCTCGGTGCGGTGCGACAGGGCGCAGTCGAGGGGGTGGTAGGCGGTGAGGTAGCCGACGTCCTGCACGCCGGCGTGGCACACCCCGGCGGCGGGGACGAACGCCTGCGGCGCGGTGGGCGCCGGCCAGTCGTCGGTCAGGTCACGGTCGGTGCCGGCCGGGGCTCCGCAACCGGCGAGCGCCAGGGCCGCCACCGCGCCCACCGTGGCCGCCGTCCACCACCGTCGCATCCCGACCTCCCGCCGTTCGTGGGCCGCACCCGGCGGCGGCCAGCGCGGCGGTCCCGCCGGCGCGGGGGCGGGCCGGACAACGCCACGGTGCGGCAGCATACGGCACCCGCGCTCGGCTCGCGGGGCCTGCGGCCGACGTCACCGTCCCTGATGGAGTCTCGCCGCGTCGCCGCCGTCCGGCGGGTCACGGACGGCCCTTCGTCCGGTTCCGCCGCGCCGGGAGGGCCAGTTCCGCACCAGTGGTCACCGCCGGGTCACCGGGTGTCCCGGTGGGTGGCGCGCTGCGGGCGGCGATCGGCCACGTTCGTACACTGGCCCGGTGACCGTACCGCCGCCGATCGTCGCGCCCAGCATCCTCGCCGCCGATTTCGCCCGCCTCGCCGAGGAGGTCCGCGCCGTCGAGAACGCCGCGGACTGGCTGCACGTGGATGTCATGGACAACCACTTCGTGCCCAACCTGACCATCGGGCTGCCCGTGGTGCAGAGCCTGCGGGCCGCCACCGAGCTGCCCTTCGACGTGCACCTGATGATCGAGGACCCGCGCCGGTGGGCACCCGGTTACGCCGACGCCGGGGCGTACAACGTCACCTTCCACGCCGAGGCGTGCGACGACCCGGTGGCCCTGGCCAAGGACCTGCGCTCCGCGGGTGCCAAGGCCGGGCTGGCGATCGACCGGGACACCCCGATCGAGCCGTACCTCGAGCTGCTGCCGAGCTTCGACACGCTGCTGATCATGACCATCAAGGCCGGCTTCGGCGGGCAGCGGTTCATCCCGCAGCTGCTCGACAAGGTGCGGGCGGCCCGCCGGCACGTCGACGCCGGGCACCTCGAACTGCGCATCGAGGTCGACGGGGGCATCGCCGCCGACACCATCGCCCAGGCGTCCGAGGCGGGGGCCGACGCGTTCGTCGCCGGCACCGCCGTCTACGGCGCCGACGACCCCGCCGAGGCCGTGCGGAAGCTGCGGGCACTCGCGGAGCGCGCCGCCCCCGGGGCCTGACGTGGAACCGGGCGCCGACCACCAGGACGTCATCCTCGTCGTCGACGACGACGAGGACATCGCGCGCTTCGTCGAGTTCAACCTCCGGCTGCACGGCTTCGAGGTGCTGCACGCCAGCGACGGGCAGGAGGCGCTCGAGGTCATCGAGCGCCAGCGCCCCGACCTGGCCGTGGTCGACCTGATGATGCCGCGGATCGACGGGCTGGAGCTGACCCGGCGGCTGCGCGCCGACCCGATGACCTCGGCCCTGCCGGTGATCATGCTGACCGCCAAGGGCATGACGGTGGACAAGGTGCACGGGCTCAGCGCCGGCGCCGACGACTACCTCGTCAAGCCCTTCGACACCGCCGAGCTGGTCGCCCGGGTCAGCTCCACGCTGCGCCGCAACAAGGAGTTCCGCGAGGTCTCGCCGCTTACCGGGCTGCCCGGCAACAGCCGGATCCGCCGGGAGATCTCCGACCGCGTCCGCAGCGGGGTCGACTACGCCGTCGGCTACATCGACATCGACCGGTTCAAGAGCGTCAACGACCGGTACGGCTTCGTCCGCGGCGACGACTTCATCTCCGCCCTAGCCCGCAGCCTGCACCGGGCGGTGGTCTCGGTGGGGCTGCCGCCGGCCTTCCTGGGCCACGTCGGCGGGGACGACTTCGTCATCGTCTGCGCCCCGGAGCAGGTCCGGCCGCTCACCTCCCGGGTCTCCGCCGACTTCGAGAAGGCCGCCGACTCGCTCTACGACCCGGTCGACGCCGCGCGCGGCTACGTGGAGCTGAAGGACCGCCGGGGCAACATCCGGCGCGCCGCCCTGGTCACCCTCTCGATCGGCGTCTCCCTCTCCGACTCCGGCAAGCGGTTCACCGACCCGTTGGAGGCGATCGCGGTCGCCTCCGAGATGAAGACGGTGGCCAAGAGCCAGCCCGGCTCGTACGTGGCGGTGGACCGGCGGCGCGGGGTTACCTGATTCGTGCGCTGTTGCTGTGAACTACCACGCCCGGGTGGCGCGACCCCCCGTCCGGCGTGTAACACTTCCCGTGTACCCACCACGCGCTGGCGGGACTCGGTGTAATTCCGAACCGGCGGTGATCCACGGCGTGACCGTGGTAAGCCCGCGACCCGGTCGGCCTCGTGCCGCCCGGTGGACCTGGTGAGAATCCGGGGCCGACGGTTGGGAGCGGGCAGACCCCGCCCCCAGACAGTCCGGATGGGAGACAGCGCGCGGGACGGACGGGCCCTGCCCGGCCGCTGACTTCAGCGTGCCGTGCGCGCCCCCCGGGGCGGCTCCGCCGTACCCGGACCTCCGCCGCCGCACGCTCGCGGCCCCATGCCGTTGCCTCCCGTCACCGCCCGCGCGTCGACCGCGAGTGAGAGGGCAGGGCATGGCCGGCGTCTCCGTCGACGAGGCGATGCGTCGCGCGGTGGAACTCGCCGCGCGCGGTCTCGGCACGACCAGCCCCAACCCGGTGGTCGGCTGCGTGCTGCTCGACGCCGACGGGCAGGTGGTCGGCGAGGGGTTCCACGCCTACGCCGGCGGGCCGCACGCCGAGATCGTCGCGCTGGCCCAGGCGGGGGAGCGGGCCCGCGGCGGCACCGCCGTGGTCACCCTGGAACCCTGCGACCACACCGGCCGCACCGGCCCCTGCAGCACCGCGCTGGTGCGCGCCGGCGTCGCCCGCGTCGTCATCGCCGTGCCCGACCCCAACCCGCTCGCCACCGGGGGCGCCGCCACGCTGCGCGCCGCCGGGATCCAGGTGGACACGGGGGTACGCGCGTACGAGGCGGAGGCCGGCAACGTCGCCTGGCTGACCTCGATGCGCCGGGGCTGGCCGTACGTCATCTGGAAGTTCGCCGCGACGCTGGACGGCCGGTCGGCGGCGGCCGACGGCACCAGCATGTGGATCACCTCCGAGGCCGCCCGGATGGACGTGCACGCGCTGCGCGGCACCGTCGACGCGGTCCTCGCCGGGGTGGGCACGGTCCTCGCCGACGACCCCCGGCTCACCGCCCGCAACCTGCGCGACGGCACGCTCGCCATCCGGCAGCCGCTGCGGGTGGTCGTGGACACCGACGGGCGTACGCCGGCCGACGCCCGGGTCCGCGACGGCGCGGCCCGCACGTGGATCGCCGCCGCGGCGGAGGTCGGCGCCGGGCCCGACGGTCGGGTCGACCTGCCGGCGCTGCTCGCCGCGCTGCACGGGCGCGGGGTCCGCGCCGCGCTGCTGGAGGGCGGCCCGAAGCTGGCCGGCGCCTTCCTGGCCGCCGGCCTGGTCGACAAGATCGTCGGCTACGTCGCGCCCCGGCTGCTCGGCGCCGGCCCGACCGCCCTGGTCGACGCCGGTGTGAACACCATCGCCGAGGCCATCGACCTGGAGTACGTCGACGTCACGCAGGTCGGACCCGACCTGCGGATCACCGCGCTGCCCCGGAAGAGGGAGGGCTGACATGTTCACCGGCATCGTCGAGGAGTTGGGTGAGGTCGTCCGGATCACCGAGACGGCGGGTGACTCGGCACTGGTCGCGGTCCGCGGCCCGCTGGTCACCTCGGACGCCCGGCACGGCGACTCGATCGCGGTCAACGGCGTCTGCCTGACCGTGGTCGACGTCTCCGACGGGACCTTCACCGCGGACGTGATGGGGGAGACGCTGCGCCGCTCCGCGCTCGGCGCGCTGCGGGCCGGCGACCCGGTCAACCTGGAGCGGGCCGCCACGCTGGGCAGCCGCCTCGGCGGGCACCTCGTGCAGGGGCACGTCGACGGCGTCGGCGAGGTGGTCGCCCGCGAGCCGGCCGCGCAGTGGGAGACCGTCCGGTTCCGGCTGCCCGCCGCCCTGACCCGGTACGTGGTGGAGAAGGGCTCGATCACGGTCGACGGCGTCTCGCTGACCGTCGCCGGGGTGGGCCCGGACTGGTTCGCGGTCGGGCTGATCCCCACCACGCTGAAGCTGACCACGCTCGGCGTCCGGCGCGTCGGCGACCCGGTCAACCTCGAGGTGGACGTGCTCGCCAAGTACGTCGAGCGGCTGCTCGACGCCCGGCTGGCCGATCCCGCCCTCCCGGTCGCCGGCCCGCCGGTCGCCGGCCCGCCGGTCGCCGGCCTGCCGGGGGTCGCCGCGCCGGGCGGAGTGGCCTGATGGGCCCGCTCGGGTGGCTGCTCGACGCGCAGGTCGACATCGCGGGCTCGCCGATGCTGGTCCGGGAGATCGTCGGCAACGGCTTCGGGCTGGCGTCCGCGCTGTTCGGCCTGCGCCGGCTGGTCTGGGCCTGGCCCGTCGGCATGATCGGCAACGCGTTGCTCTTCACCGTCTTCCTGGGCGGGGTCTTCGCCACCCCACAGGCGCACGACCTCTACGGGCAGGCCGGCCGGCAGGTCTTCTTCTTCTCGGTCAGCGTCTACGGCTGGTGGCGGTGGTCGCGCCACCGCCGCCGGGGCGGCGACGGCGACGGGGCCGCGGTGGCCCCCCGCTGGGCCACCGGCCGGGAGCGGCTGGGCCTGCTGGTCGCGGCCGTGATCGGCACCGCCGCGGCGTACCCGGTGCTCGCCGCCCTGGGCTCCTGGGGGCCGCTGCCGGACGCCTGGATCCTCACCGGCAGCCTGCTCGCCACCTACGGCATGGCCCGCGGCTGGGTGGACTTCTGGCTCATCTGGATCGCCGTCGACGCGGTCGGCGTGCCGCTGCTGCTGCGCGGCGGCTTCTATCCCTCGGCCGCCATGTACCTCGTCTACGGCGCCTTCTGCGCCTGGGGCCTGGTGACCTGGTGGCGCACCTCGCGGGCCGCCCGCCCGGTGCCCGCCCCGATCCCGTCGACCTACTCGGAGGCCGTGGCATGACCACCTTTGCGAGCATCGAGCAGGCGGTGGCGGACATCGCCGCCGGCCGGCCCGTCGTCGTGGTCGACGACGCCGACCGGGAGAACGAGGGCGACCTGATCTTCGCCGCCGAGCTGGCGACGCCGGAGCTGCTCGCGTTCATGGTGCGCCACACGTCCGGCTACATCTGCGCGCCGCTGACCGAGAGCGAGTGCGACCGGCTGGACCTGCCGCCGCAGCACCACACCAACCAGGACCGGCGCGGCACCGCGTACACGGTGACCGTGGACGCCCGGGAGGGCGTCAGCACCGGCATCTCCGCCGCCGACCGGGCGCACACCATCCGGCTGCTCGCCGACCCCGGCACCGGCCCGGCCGACCTGGCCCGCCCCGGGCACGTGGTGCCGCTGCGGGCCCGCGAGGGCGGCGTGCTGCGCCGGCCCGGCCACACCGAGGCCGCCGTCGACCTGACCCGGCTGGCCGGGCTGCGGCCCGCCGGCGTGCTCTGCGAGCTGGTCAACGACGACGGCACCATGATGCGGGTGCCGGACCTGGAGAAGTTCTGCGCCGAGCACTCCCTGACCCTGATCACCATCGCCGACCTGGTCGCGTACCGGCGGCGGACCGAGAAGCAGGTCGAGCGGGTCGCCGACGCCCGAATGCCCACCCGGCACGGTGTGTTCCGGGCCCTGGGCTACCGCAGCGAGCACGACTCGGCCGAGCACGTCGCCCTGGTCATGGGTGAGATCGGCGACGGGCGGGACGTGCTGGTGCGGGTGCACTCCGAGTGCCTCACCGGGGACGTGTTCGGCTCGGTGCGCTGCGACTGCGGCCCGCAGCTCGACGCCGCGCTGGGCCGGGTCGCCCGGGAGGGGCGGGGCGTGGTGCTCTACGTGCGCGGGCACGAGGGGCGCGGCATCGGGCTGCTGCACAAGCTCCAGGCGTACCAGCTCCAGGACGAGGGCCGGGACACGGTGGACGCCAACCTCGACCTGGGCCTGCCGGCCGACGCCCGCGACTACGGCACCGGCGCGCAGATCCTCTACGACATCGGGGTGCGCTCGATGCGGCTGCTCACCAACAACCCGGCCAAGCGCGCCGGCCTGGAGGGCTACGGGCTGACCGTCACCGGCCGCGAGGGGCTGCCGGTGCGGCCGCATCCGGAGAACGTGCGTTACCTGCGCACCAAGCGGGACCGGATGGGGCACCTGCTGGACGAGTTGGACGAGGTGACCGAGGCCCCGATGGGCCGCCCCGTCCTCGGCGACGAGATCGGAGCGTAGGCATGGCGGGTTTCGGTGAACCGGGCGTGACGGCGGTGGACGCCGCCGGGATGACCGTCGGCGTGGTCGCCGCGCGGTGGCACGGCGAGCTGACCGACCACATGCTGGAGCGGGCGGTCGCCGCGGCCGAGGCGTGCGGGGCCCGGGCGGTCACCGCCCGGGTGGCCGGCTCGGTCGAGCTGCCCGTGGTGGCCCAGGCCCTCGCGCGGCGCTGCGACGTGGTGGTCGCGCTCGGCGTGGTGGTCCGCGGCGCCACCGCCCACTTCGACTACGTCTGCCGCTCCGTCACGGATGGGCTGACCCGGGTGGCGCTGGACGAGGGCAGGCCCGTCGCGCACGGCGTCCTCACCGTCGACACCCTCGCGCAGGCCCGGGACCGGGCCGGGTTGCCCGGCTCCGCGGAGGACAAGGGCTGGTCGGCCACCGTCGCCGCCCTCGACGCCGCCCTGGCCATCCGCGCCCTCGCCAGCAACGGCCAGCGGGTCGGCTTCGGCGGCTGACCTTTCCCGGCGCGGGGACGCCCCCGTCGTGCGGGGCGGTCCCGGTCGGTGAGCGGGGCCTGACCCGGCGCGCCGGGGCCGTCGGGACGGCTGGAAGAATCGCGGCGTGAAGACGTTCGAGGAGTTGTTCGCCGAGCTGCAGGCCAAGGCCGCCGCGGGCACCCCCGGCTCGGGCACGGTCGCCGCGCTCGAGAAGGGCGTGCACTTCATCGGCAAGAAGGTCGTCGAGGAGGCGGCCGAGTCGTGGATGGCCGCCGAGCACGAGGGGCCCGAGCGCACCGCCGAGGAGATCTCCCAGCTGCTCTACCAGGTCCAGGTGCTGATGCTGGCCAGCGGTCTCGACCTGAAGGACGTCTACCGACATCTGTGAGTGCGCCCCGTCGTTGATCAGTTTCGATCGAAGGAGCACTCCGTCATGCTGCGTGTCGCCATTCCCAACAAGGGCACCCTGGCCGAGCCGGCCGCCCAGATGCTGCGCGAGGCGGGCTACCGCCAGCGCACCGACCCGAAGGACCTCGTCTGCCGGGACGAGGCCAACGACGTCGAATTCTTCTACCTGCGCCCGAAGGACATCGCCACCTACGTCGGCTCCGGTGACCTGGACCTGGGCATCACCGGCCGGGACCTGCTGATCGACTCCGGCGCCCCCGCCGAGGAGGTCGTCGACCTCGCCTTCGGCCGGGCCACCTTCCGCTTCGCAGCCCGCCCCGACGACATCGCCTCCGTACAGGAGCTGGGCGGGCACCGGATCGCCACCGCGTACCCGGGACTCGTCGAGCGGCACCTCGGGGAGCTGGGCGTCAAGGCCGAGGTGATCCGCCTCGACGGCGCCGTGGAGAACGCCGTACGGCTCGGCGTCGCCGACGTGGTCGCCGACGTGGTGGAGACCGGCGCCACGCTGCGCCAGGCCGGCCTGGTCGTCTTCGGCGAGCCGCTGCTGCGCTCGTCGGCGGTGCTGGTCCGCCGCGCCGCCGCCCCGACCCACCCGCAGTCCGCGCAGCTGCTGCGCCGGCTGCACGGGGTGCTGGTCGCCCGCCGCTACGTGATGCTCGCCTACGACGTGCCGGCCGGCCTGCTCGACCGGGCCAGCTCGCTGACCCCGGGCATCGAGTCGCCGACCGTCTCCCCGCTGCACCGCGAGGGCTGGGTGGCGGTGCAGGCGATGGTGCTCCGCGACGACGTGCACCGGATCATGGACGAGCTGTACGAGCTCGGCGCCCGCGCCATCCTGGTCACCAACATCCACGCCTGCCGGCTGTGACACGCCCGCCCACGGCGGCGGACGCCCCGGCACCGTCCCCGGCGTCGCGCGCCCTGCCGCCGTGGGCGGCGCTGACCCTGGTCGCCCTGGCCGGCGTCGCCTCGGCGGCCCAGGGCGCGGTCAACGCCGAGTTGGGCGTGCGGGCCGGCAACCCCACCCTGGGCGCGGTGGTCAACAACCTCGGCGGGGCGCTGCTGGTCGGCCTCGGGGTCCTGGCGCTGCCGTCGGCCCGCACCGGCCTGGTCGCGCTGCGCCGGGCCCGGCTGCCCTGGTGGGCGTACCTGGGTGGGCTCGGCGGCGCGGGCATCGTGCTGGCCGGCGCGTACATCGTGCCGGTGCTCGGGGTGGCGATCTTCACCATCGCCCAGGTCGCCGGTGGCAGCATCGGCGGGCTGGCCGTCGACCGGGCCGGGCTGGCGCCCGTGGGGCGGCTGGCGCTCACCCGGCCACGGGTCGCCGGGGCGCTGCTCGGCGTGGCCGCCGTGACGCTGGCCCAGCTCGGCCAGCCCGTCGGCGACCTCGCCCTCGGTCTGGTCCTGCTCGCCGTGGCCGGCGGGCTGGGGGTCGCGCTCCAGTCCGCGCTGAACGCGCGGGTCTCCGCCGCCAGCTCGGCCGCCGCCGGGATGGTGGTCAACTTCGCCACGGCCACGCCCGTCGTCCTGCTGGTCGCGGCGCTGGCCGGCGCCCTCACCGGGCCGGGCCCGACCTGGCCGGGCGACTGGTACCTCTACACCGGCGGCCTGCTCGGCGTCGTCATCGTGGCCGCCCTGCTGGTCGGGGTGCCGGTGGTCGGCGTGCTGCGGACCGGGCTGGCCCTGGTCGCCGGCCAGCTGGGCGGCGCGCTGCTGCTGGACGCGCTGCTGCCGGGCGGTCCCGGCCTGCGGCTGCCGGTGCTCGCCGGGGCGCTGCTCACCCTGCTGGCCGCCCTGGTTGCCGGCCGGGGGACCGCCCGGCGGGGCTCCGGGAAGGTCGTCCCGCCCCCGAGACGTGTGGCGACGCGGGAGCGGCCGGGGTCGGGTGGCAAACTGGTGGGGTGAGCGAAACCGAGTCCGTCCAGCTCCGCCCGCGCCGCATCCGACTGGTCTGCTGGATCTCCGCGGCCGTGCTGCTCGTGGTGTTCAGCCTGGTGGCCACCTCGCTGAGCGGTGCGACCGGCAACGGCTACGGCAGCTTCCAGCGGGGCGACCAGATCGCGATGGTCGGCCTCGGCGTCCTCGGCGCGCTCGCCTTGCTGATCTTCACCCGCCCCCGGGTCGACGCGAACGCGTCGGGGGTACGGGTGCGCAACGTCGTCGGCTCGTACGAGCTGCCGTGGGAGGTCGTCCGGGGGATCCGCTTCGACCGGGGCGCGCCCTGGGCCAGCCTGGAGCTGCACGACGACGACCTGCTGCCGATGGTCGCCCTCCAGGCCGCCGACAAGGAGCGGGCCGTCGAGGGGGTCCGCGCCCTGCGCCGGCTGCACCAGGCGCACCTGGCCCGGCTCGCCGAGGGCGCCGCCGGCCGCTGACCCGGGTGCCCGGTTGGGACGACGCCCGGGCGAGGGTGTAGTGTGGTCGAGTCGACCAGGCTGTCTCCGCGTGTGCGCAGTCGCGCCCATGTACACAGCCTTGAAAGAGGAGCGCCTGCTCCCACCCGAGTCGCCACCACGGCGGCCGGGTCCGGTCACCGGTTCCGGGCACGTCCCGGCGCCGGATGCGCGATCATGTGATCGTGCCGACCGGTCGAGCGGGCCCTGGCATGCGCCGGGGCCTTCTGCTTTCCAGGTCGGCTCCCACCCGGGAGCCGCGGGGTCGGCCACGCAGAGATCTTGACTCGAGGAGGCCCCATCAGCGTCGAACCACGCGTGAACGAGCAGATCCGGGCACGTGAGGTCCGACTGGTCGGCCCCGAGGGTGAGCAGGTGGGCATCGTCCCGCTGGAGCGCGCCCTTCAGCTGGCCGCGGACGTCGACCTGGACCTGGTCGAGGTTGCGCCGATGGCGCGCCCGCCGGTGTGCAAGCTCATGGACTTCGGCAAGTTCAAGTACGAGAGCGCACTCAAGGCGCGCGAAGCGCGGCGTAACCAGCAACAGACCGTCATCAAGGAGATGAAGCTCCGGCCGAAGATCGACCCGCACGACTACGAGACCAAGAAGGGTCACGTGGTGCGGTTCCTGAAGGCCGGCGACAAGGTCAAGGTGACGATCATGTTCCGCGGTCGCGAGCAGAGCCGTCCGGAGCTGGGCTACCGGCTCCTGCGCCGGCTCGAGTCGGAGATCTCGGAGCTGGGGTACGTCGAGGCCGCTCCCAAGCAGGACGGTCGAAACATGATCATGGTGCTCGCGCCGCACCGCGCCACGAAGGCCGCCGCGGTCGCCGCCACGGCCACCCGGGGCGGGCCGAGGGAGCGGGACGCCGAGGGCGCCCCGACCGGCGAGCCCGCAGCGGCCGGTGACACCGGCACAGTCGCCGACAACAGCGGCGAGTAACAGGGGAGAGACGTTCCACATGCCGAAGATGAAGAGCCACACGGGGATGGGCAAGCGGGTCAAGGTGACCGGCAAGGGCAAGATCGTTGCCCAGCAGGCCGGCCTCCGGCACAACCTGGAGAAGAAGCCCTCCACCCAGACCCGTCGGCTGACCGGCACCGTGGTGCTGGCCAAGGCCGATGTCAAGCGCATCAAGAAGCTGCTCGGCCGCTGACGCGCGCCACCTTACGTAACTAGGAGTTGAGATGGCACGCGTCAAGCGGGCTGTGAACGCCCAGAAGAAGCGCCGTACCCTGCTGGAGACCGCGAGCGGCTACCGCGGTCAGCGCTCCCGCCTGTACCGCAAGGCCAAGGAGCAGGTGCTGCACTCGATGCAGTACGCCTACCGGGACCGTCGCGACCGCAAGGGCGACTTCCGGCAGCTGTGGATCCAGCGGATCAACGCGGGCGCCCGCGCCAACGGGATGACCTACAACCGCCTGATCCAGGGCCTGCGCCTGGCCGGCATCGAGGTCGACCGCAAGATCCTGGCCGACCTGGCCGTCAACGACGCCGCCGCCTTCGCGGCGATCGTCGAGCTGGCCCGGGCCGCGGTCGCGGCCGAGGGCACCGGCGGCGCGGCGGCCCAGGCCGCCTGATCCCCGCGCACCAGCAGATCGAGGCGTCTCCCATGCAGTCACCATCGCGCGGGAGACGCCTCGACGCTGTCTCCGGCCCCTTCACCCCGCGTACGCCCCGGGTGGTCGCCGCCCGCCGGTTGCAGCGCCGCCGGGACCGCGAGGCCGCCGGGCGTTTCCTGGCCGAGGGGCCGCAGGCGGTCCGGGAGGCCCTGGCCCGCCCGGGGGTGGTCGCCGAGCTCTTCGGTACGCCCGCCGCCCTGGACCGGCACGCCGACCTGGCCGCCGTCGCGGCCCGCGCCGACGTGCCCGTCTCCGAGGCGACCGACGAGGCGCTCGCCGCGCTGGCCGAGACCGTCGCCCCGCAGGGCCTCGTCGCCGTCTGCCGCCACCTCGACGTGCCCCTGGACCAGGCCCTGGCCGGCGGGCCCCGCCTGGTGGCCGTGCTCGCCGAGATCCGCGACCCGGGCAACGCCGGCACCGTGCTGCGCACCGCCGACGCGGCGGGCGCCGGCGCGGTGGTCTTCGCGGGCGAGGCCGTCGACCCGTACAACGGCAAGTGCGTGCGGGCGTCGGCCGGCAGCCTCTTCCACGTCGACGTGGTCCGCGCGCCCGATCCGGTGGACGTGGTCGCGGCGCTGCGCGCCGCCGGGCTCGCCGTGCTCGCCACCACCGGCTACGGCGAGGACGACCTCGACGACCTCGCCGACGCCGGGCGGCTCGCCGCCCCCACCGCCTGGCTCTTCGGCTCGGAGGCGCACGGCCTGCCCGAGGCCCTCACCGCCGCCGCCGACGCCCGGGTCCGGGTGCCCCTGCACGGGCGTGCCGAGAGCCTGAACCTGGCTGCGGCCGCCGCGGTCTGCCTGTACGCTTCAGCGAGAGCACAGCGGCGGCCGTGACCCGGCCGCCCCAAGGCACGGACCAGGGGAGAGCCTCCGCCCATGAACGCGCCACGGCGTTCGTTTAGCCAGCCCGCCGGTGTCGGCGGGCGGCGGGCCTGACCTGCTCTCCGCACAACTCCCACCGGCGGGCTGCGGCACAGCCGCGCGTCCGTAGACTCGCTTCGCCGCCCGTGAGGGCTGGCGCCGCCGTGAGGGAGTGCCCGTACGCCATGAGCTACCGCAACGATCCGTACGACCCGAAGCAGGTCGCCCTGCTCGACCCGGCCGCCCTGGCCGAGGCCGTCGCCGCCGCCGAGAAGGCGTTCGCCGAGGCCGGTGACCCGGACGCGCTGACCGCGCTGCGTCCGGCGCACCTCGGCGACCGGTCCCCGGTCTCGCTGGCCCGCCGCGAGATCGGCGCGCTACCGCCGGCCGCCAAGTCCGACGCCGGCAAGCGGGTCAACGAGGCCCGCCGCGCCATCGAGGCCGCGTACGCCGCCCGCCAGGAGGTCCTGGAGGGAGAGCAGGCGCAACGGGTGCTGGTGGAGGAGCGCGTCGACGTGACGCTGCCCCACGACCGGCGGCCCCGGGGTGCCCGGCACCCGATCAGCACCCTGATGGAGCAGATCAGCGACCTCTTCGTCGGCATGGGCTACGAGGTGGCCGAGGGGCCCGAGGTCGAGCTGGAGTGGACCAACTTCGACGCGCTCAACATCCCCGCCGACCACCCGGCGCGCGGCCTGATGGACACCTTCCACGTCGCCCCCGCCGACGCCGCCGGCGGGGCGGGCGGGTCGGGCCTCGTCCTGCGGACCCACACCTCGCCGGTGCAGGCGCGCACCATGCTGACCCGCACGCCGCCGATCTACGTGATCGTGCCCGGCCGGGTCTACCGCACGGACGAGCTGGACGCCACCCACGCGCCGGTCTTCCACCAGGTGGAGGGCCTCGTCGTGGACAGGGGCATCACCATGGCGCACCTGCGCGGCACCCTGGACCACTTCGCCCGGGCGATGTTCGGCGAGGGCGCGAAGACCCGCTTCCGGCCGCACTACTTCCCGTTCACCGAGCCGTCCGCCGAGTTCGACGTGTGGTTCCCCGAGCACCGCGACGGCCCGCGCTGGGTCGAGTGGGGCGGTTGCGGCATGGTCAACCCGCGGGTGCTGCGCGCCTGCGGCATCGACCCCGAGGTCTACTCCGGATTCGCGTTCGGCATGGGCATCGACCGGACGGTGATGTTCCGGCACGGGGTCAGCGACATGCGGGACATGGCCGAGGGCGACGTGCGGTTCACCCGCGCGTTCGGGACCGGGGCGTAGGCGATGCGGGTACGAGTCACGGAGACGGTGGTCTGAGTCATGCGAGTTTCTGTCAGTTGGCTGCGGGAGTACGTCGACCTCCCCGCCGACCTGCCCACCGGGGACCTGGAGCAGGCCCTGGTCGACCTCGGCATCGAGGTCGAGTCCGTGGTGGACCTGCGGGAGACCGTCACCGGTGCGCTGGTGGTCGGCGAGGTCCTCCAGATCGAGGAGCTGACCGGCTTCAAGAAGCCGATCTGGTTCTGCCGGGTCGACGTCGGCGACGCCAACGGCACCGGCGAGCCGCAGGAGATCGTCTGCGGGGCGCGCAACTTCGTCCCCGGCGACCGGGTCGTGGTGATCCTCCCCGGCGGCGTGCTGCCCGGCGGCTTCGCCATCGGCGCGCGCAAGACGTACGGGCGCAACTCCCACGGCATGATCTGCTCGGCCAAGGAGCTGGGCCTGGGTGACGACCACGACGGCATCATCGTGCTGCCCGGGGACACCCCCGCCAAGCCGGGCGACGACGCGCGGCCCGTCGTCGGGCTCGACGACGTCGTGGTCGAGGTGGAGATCACCCCCGACCGGGGGTACGCGATGAGCGTCCGCGGCCTGGCCCGGGAGCTGTCGCACGCCCTGGGCGTGCCGTTCCGCGACCCGGGCCTGGCGCCCGCGCCCGGCGGCACCGACTCGCCGGCGTACCCGGTCGAGGTGCGCGACACGGTCGGCTGCGACCGGTTCGCCGCCCGCCTCGTGCGCGGCGTCGACCCGACGGCGCCGACCCCCGAGTGGATGCAGCGGCGGCTCACCGTCGCCGGCATCCGCAACATCTCGCTGCCGGTCGACATCACCAACTACGTGATGCTCGAGCTGGGCCAGCCGATGCACGCCTTCGACGCCGACCGGATCGCCGGGCCGCTGGTGGTCCGCCGCGCCGAGGCGGGGGAGAAGCTCACCACCCTGGACGGGGTCACCCGCGCCCTCGCGCCCGAGGACATGGTGATCTGCGACGACACGGGCCCGATCTCGCTGGCCGCCGTGATGGGTGGCGAGACCAGCGAGGTCGTCGCCGGGACGACGAACGTGCTCTTCGAGGCCGCCCACTGGGACCCGGTGATGGTCGGGCGCACCGCCCGCCGGCACAAGCTGTTCAGCGAGGCGGCGAAGCGGTGGGAGCGGGGCGTGGACCCGGCCCTGCCGCTGGTCGCCGTCGCGCGGGCGGTCCGGCTGCTCACCGAGCACGCCGGTGGCGCGGCCGGGGACGAGATCCTCGACATCGACCACGTCCGGCCGCGTACCCCGGTCGTGCTGCCGGCCGACCTGCCGACCCGGCGGGTCGGCGTGAGCTACCCGCCGGCGCGGGTGGCCGCCCTGCTGGAGCAGGTCGGCTGCACGGTCGCCCGGGGCGCGGACCGGCTGGCCGAGGACCCGGGCGAGGTCGGCGTGGCCGCCGGCACCGGCGGCGCGCTCAGCGTCACCCCGCCGAGCTGGCGGCCCGACCTGACCGACCCGGCCGACCTGGTCGAGGAGGTGGTCCGCCTCGACGGGTACGACCGGGTGCCGTCCGTGCTGCCGACCGCGCCGCCCGGCCGCGGCCTGACCTGGCAGCAGCGGCGCCGCCGGGCCGTGGCCCGGTCGCTCGCCGAGCGGGGGTACGTGGAGGTGCTCGCGCACCCGTTCGTCGCCCCCGGGCTGGCCGACCAGCTCGGCCTGCCGGCCGACGACCCGCGTCGGCGGGCGGTGCGGCTGGCCAACCCGTTGTCGGAGGAGGAGCCGCTGCTGCGCACCATGCTGCTCGGCCCGCTGCTCGGGATCGTCAAGCGCAACCTCGGCCGGGGCCAGCGCGACCTCGCCCTCTACGAGATCGGCGCGGTGTTCCACCCGCGCCCCGGCGCCGGCCGCCCGCCGGCGATGGGCGTGGACCGGCGACCCACCGACGAGGAGTTCGCCGCCGCCGACGCGGTGGTGCCCGACCAGCCCCGGCACGTCGCCGTCGTCCTGACCGGCGACGTCGAGCCGGCCGGCTGGTGGGGCGCGGGCCGCCCGGCCGGCTGGGCGGACGCCGTGGAGGCCGGCCGGGAGGTGCTGGCCGCCGCCGACGTGCCCGCGGAGCGGATCGAGGTCCGGGCCGCCGAGTACGCCCCCTGGCACCCCGGCCGGTGCGCCGAGCTGCTGGTCGACGGCACGGTGGTCGGGCACGCCGGCGAGCTGCACCCGACGGTCGTGGCGGCACTGGAGCTGCCCCGGCGCACCAGCGCCATGGAACTCGACCTGGACGCGCTGCCGGCCGCCCCGGTGGCGTCCGCGCCGGTCGTCTCGGGCTTCCCCCCGGCGCTGATCGACGTGGCGCTGGTCGTCGACTCCTCGGTGCCCGCGGCGCAGGTGCAGCAGGCCCTCGTCGAGGGCGCCGGCGGGCTGCTGGAGGGGGTGCGCCTGTTCGACGTGTACGCCTCGGAGCAGCTGGGGGCGGGCCGCAGGTCGCTGGCGTACAAGCTCACCTTCCGGGCCCCGGACCGGACGCTGACCGTGGAGGAGGCGGTGGCCGCCCGGGACGCGGCGGTCGCCCGTGCCGCGGAGCGCTTCGGCGCCACCCTGCGCGGCGCCTGAGCGACGACGAGGGCCCCTTTCCGCCGGTGCGGAAGGGGCCCTCGTCGCTGCCCGGCTGGCGTCAGCGGGTGACCGGTGCCGCATCCGATTCTCATGCAGTGGAGCGTATGAACTTGCAGTGCCGGATCGCCGACTGCTAGCCTTCGCTGCATAGTCATGCGGAGGTGGGGATGGGTATCCGAGTTGCGGTCGCCGGGGCGAGCGGCTACGCCGGGGGCGAGCTGATCCGCCTGGTCGCCGGGCACCCCGAGTTCGACCTGGTCGCCGCCACGGCGCACAGCCAGGCCGGGCACCGGCTCGACGTCGTACACCCGCAGCTCGCCGGCCTCGACATGGTCCTCGGCGAGACGGACGCGGCGACGCTGGCCGACGCGGACCTGGTCTTCCTGGCCCTGCCGCACGGCCAGTCGGCGGCCCTGGCGGCCCAGCTGCCGCCCGAGGTCCGCGTCGTCGACCTGGGCGCCGACCATCGCCTCGCCGACCCGTACGCCTGGGCGAACTACTACGGCGGCACGCACGCCGGGCCGTGGACCTACGGCCTGCCGGAGCTGCCCGGCCAGCGGGAGCTGATCGCCGGCGCCACCCGGGTCGCCAGCACCGGCTGCTACGCCGCCGCGATCATCCTGGCCCTGGCCCCGCTGGTCGCCGCGGGCGCCGCCTCCCCGGCCGACGTGGTGGTCGTGGCCGCCTCCGGCACCTCCGGCGCCGGCAGGGCGGCCAAGCCGCACCTGCTCGGCAGCGAGGTGATGGGCGACCTGTCGCCCTACCGCGTGGGCACCCACCAGCACGTCCCCGAGATCAAGCAGGCCACCGGCGCGACCGGCCTGTCGTTCACGCCGGTGCTCGCGCCGATGCCCCGGGGCATCCTCGCCACCGTGACCGCCGTGCCGGCCCGGGGCGTCGACCCGCGGGCGGTGCTCGCCGAGGCGTACGCGGACGCGCCGTTCGTGCACGTCCTGCCGGAGGGGGCCTGGCCGCACACCGCCGCCACCCTCGGCTCCAACTCCTGCCACCTGCAGGCCACGGTCGACGTCGACTCCCGCCGGATGATCGTGCTCAGCGCGCTGGACAACCTCGGCAAGGGCGCCGCCGGCCAGGCCGTGCAGAACGCCAACCTCATGTGCGGCCTGCCGGAGACCACGGGCCTGTCCGTCTGGGGGATCGCACCGTGAGCGCGGCGCGGCGGAGCCCCGCAGTCGCGAACGAAGGAGTAGCACCGGTGAGCGCGAGGAGTGCAGCGCAGCGGAGCCCCGCAGTCGCGAACGAAGGAGTAGCACCGTGAGTGTCACGACCCCGCGGGGGTTCCGGGCGGCCGGGGTGGCCGCCGGGCTGAAGGCCAGCGGCGCGAGCGACGTCGCGCTGGTCGTCAACGACGGCCCGGACGCCGGCGTCGCCGGCGTGTTCACCGCCAACCGGGTCAAGGCCGCGCCGGTGCTCTGGACCCAGCAGGTGGTGCGCGGCGGCGTCGCCCGCGTCGTGGTGCTCAACTCCGGCGGCGCGAACGCCTGCACGGGCCCGGGCGGCTTCCAGGACACCCACACCACCGCCGAGCACACCGCCGCCGCGATCACCTCGGCCAGCCCGCGGCTGATGCTGGGCGCCGCCGACGTGGCGGTCTGCTCGACCGGCCTGATCGGGGAGCGGCTGCCGATGCAGAAGCTGCTTTCCGGCGTACGATCGGCGATCCGCCGGCTGTCCCGCGACGGCGGCCCGGCGGCCGCCGAGGCCATCATGACCACGGACACCCGCCCCAAGACCACGGTGGCCCGGGGCAGCGGCTGGACCGTCGGCGGCATGGCCAAGGGCGCCGGCATGCTCGCGCCGGCGATGGCCACCATGCTCTGCGTGCTGACCACCGACGCGGTGGCCGGGCCCGAGGACCTCGACGCCGCCCTGCGGGAGGCGTGCCGGGTCACCTTCGACCGGATCGACTCCGACGGCTGCATGTCGACCAACGACACGGTCCTGCTGCTGTCCAGCGGCGCGAGCGGCATCGCGCCGACCCCGGCCGAGCTGACGGCCGCGGTCACCGCCGCGGCCCACGACCTGGCCCAGCAGCTCATCGCCGACGCCGAGGGCGCCACCAAGCAGATCGCCATCGACGTGGTCGGCGCGGCGAGCGAGGACGACGCCGTCGAGGTGGGGCGGTCGGTGGCGCGCAACAACCTGGTCAAGACCGCGCTGTTCGGCAACGACCCGAACTGGGGCCGGATCCTCGCCGCCGTCGGCACCACCGCCGCCGCGTTCGAGCCCGACGGGGTCGACGTCGCCGTCAACGGCGTCTGGGTGTGCCGCTCCGGCGCCGCCGCCGAGGACCGGTCGAAGGTCGACCTGACCGGGCGGGACGTCACCATCCGGATCGACCTGCACGCCGGTGTCGCCGCCGCCACGATCTGGACCAACGACCTGTCCCACGCGTACGTGCACGAGAACTCGGCCTACTCGACATGAGCCTCTCCACCGATCTCGCCCGCGCCCAGGTCAAGGCGGCCACGCTGATCGAGGCGCTGCCCTGGCTGGCCCGCTTCTCCGGCTCGACCGTCGTGGTCAAGTACGGCGGCAACGCCATGGTCGACCCCGAACTGCAGCGGGCCTTCGCCGCCGACATGGTCTTCCTGCGCTACGCCGGCCTCCGGCCGGTCGTGGTGCACGGTGGCGGCCCGCAGATATCCGCCATGCTCGGCCGGCTGGGCATCGCCAGCGAGTTCCGGGGCGGCCTGCGGGTCACCACCCCCGAGGCGATGGACGTGGTCCGGATGGTGCTGGTCGGCCAGGTGGGCCGCGAACTGGTGGGCCTGATCAACGCCCACGGCCCGTTCGCGGTGGGCCTCTCCGGCGAGGACGCCGGGCTGTTCACCGCCGTGCGACGGCCCGCGTACGTGGACGGCGAACCGGTCGACGTCGGGCAGGTCGGCGACGTCGAGTCGGTCGACGCCTCGGCGGTCACCGACCTGATCGCGGCCGGTCGCATCCCGGTGATCTCCACGGTGGCACCCGACGCCGACGGGGTGCTGCACAACCTGAACGCCGACACCGCCGCCGCCGCGCTCGCCGTGGCCCTGGACGCCCGCAAGCTGGTCGTCCTCACCGACGTGCCGGGCCTCTACGCCGACTGGCCCGACACCGACAGCCTGGTCAGCGAGATCACCGTCGACGAGTTGGCGGCGCTGCTGCCGTCCCTGTCCAGCGGCATGGTCCCCAAGATGGAGGCGTGCCTGCGGGCGGTGCGGCAGGGGGTGCCCGCCGCGCACGTCGTCGACGGCCGGGTCGCCCACTCCACGCTGCTGGAGGTCTTCACCTCCGAAGGGTTCGGCACCATGGTCGTCGGCGCCAGGACCGAACCCGTCACCCAGGCAGTCGCCGACAAGGAAGGCACGGTTCCGGCATGAGCACGCTCGTGGAGCGTTGGGCGCAGTCCATGATGGACAACTACGGCACGCCGCCGCTCGCCCTCGTCTCCGGCTCCGGCGCCGTCGTGGTCGACGACGCCGGCCGGGAGTACGTCGACCTCGTCGGCGGCATCGCGGTCAACGCCCTCGGCCACGCCCACCCGGCCGTGGTGGCCGCCGTGTCGAAGCAGGTCGCCACCCTCGGGCACGTCTCCAACCTCTACGTCGCCGAACCGCCGGTGGCCCTCGCCGAGCTGCTGCTGGCCCTGGCCGGGCGGCCCGGGCGCGTCTTCTTCGCCAACTCGGGCGCGGAGGCCAACGAGGCGGCGTTCAAGCTCTCCCGGCTCACCGGCCGCTCGCACGTGGTCGCCACCCGGGGCGGCTTCCACGGGCGGACCATGGGCGCCCTCGCCCTCACCGGCCAGCCGGCCAAGGCCGACCCGTTCCGCCCGCTGCCGGGCGAGGTGACCCACGTCGACTACGGCGACGTGGCGGCCCTGGAGGCGGCGGTCACCGACGCCACCGCCATGGTGATCCTGGAGCCGGTCCAGGGGGAGAACGGCGTGGTCGTCCCGCCGGCCGGCTACCTGGCCGCCGCGCGCCGGATCACCGCCCGGCACGGCGCGCTGCTGGTGCTCGACGAGGTGCAGACCGGCGTCGGCCGCACGGGGCACTGGTTCGCGCACCAGGCCGAGGGGGTCGAGCCCGACGTGGTGACCCTCGCCAAGGGGCTCGGCGGCGGGCTGCCCATCGGCGCCTGCCTGGCCTTCGGTCGCGCCGCCGAGCTGCTCGCCCCCGGTTCGCACGGCACCACCTTCGGCGGCAACCCGGTGAGCTGCGCCGCCGCCCTCGCGGTGGTGTCGACCATCGCCAGCGAAGGGCTGCTCGACCACGTCAAGCGGGTCGGCGAGCGGCTGCGCCGGGGGATCGAGGCGCTCGGCCACCCGCTGGTCGACGGCGTACGCGGCGCGGGCCTGCTGCTCGGGGTGGTGCTCGCCGCGCCCGTCGCGAAGGTGCTCACCGAGGCGCTGCGGGAGGCCGGTTTCCTGGTCAACCCGGTGCAGCCCGGCGTCGTACGGCTCGCCCCGCCGCTGATCCTCACCGCCGCCCAGGTCGACGACTTCCTGGCCGCACTCCCGGCCGCCCTCGACGCGGCGTCCCCGGCCGCCGCCGGCACCGTCCCGACCGCTGCCACCACGCCTACGCCCGCCACGCCCACCGTGGCGATGCCGCGCACGACGGAGGCGGGCGCGTGATCCGGCACTTCCTGCGGGACGACGACCTGACCCCCGCCGAGCAGTCGGCCGTGCTCGACCTCGCGGCGCGGATGAAGGCCGACCGGTTCGGCCACCGGCCGTTGGCCGGGCCCCGGTCGGTGGCGGTGCTGTTCGACAAGCAGAGCCTGCGTACCCGGTTCTCGTTCGACGTCGGCATCGCCGAGCTGGGTGGGCACCCCCTCGTGGTGGACACCCAGGTCACCCACTTCGGGCGGGGCGAGACGCTCGCCGACGCCGGCCGGGTGCTCTCCCGCTACGTCGCGGCGATCGTGCTGCGCACCCACGGCGACGACCGGATCGCCGAGGTCGCCGACGGCGCCTCCGTGCCGGTGGTCAACGCGCTCACCGACGGCTTCCACCCCTGCCAGCTCCTGGCCGACCTGCTCACCGTCCGCGAGCACTGCGGGGGCACCGCCGGGCGGACGCTGGCCTACGTCGGCGACGCCGCGAACAACCTGTCCCATTCGTACCTGCTCGCCGGGGCGAGCGCCGGCATGCACGTCCGGGTCGCCGGGCCGGCCAACTTCGGCCCCGACCCCGAGGTGGTCGCCCGGGCCGCGAAGATCGCCGCCGGCACCGGGGGCTCGGTGCGGGCGCTGACCGACCCGGTCGCGGCGGTGGCAGGGGCCGACGTGGTCGCCACGGACACCTGGACCTCGATGGGCCAGGAGGACGACGGGCTGGACCGGATCACCCCGTTCCTGCCGTACCAGGTCAACGCCGCGCTGCTCGGGCACGCCGCGCCCGACGCCGTCGTGCTGCACTGCCTGCCCGCGCACCGGGGCGAGGAGATCACCGACGAGGTGCTCGACGGCCCGCAGAGCGTCGTGTTCGACCAGGCGGAGAATCGGCTGCACGCCCAGAAGGCGCTGCTGACGTTCCTCCTCGGTGCCGCGCCCGCCGCCCCGGACGCGGCGGCGCCGGGCGCCACCGCGACCAGGGAGACACCATGACCGCCCCGCTGAACCGCGCCGCCCGGCACGCCCGCATCGTCGAGCTGATCCGCGACAAGGCGATCCACTCGCAGACCGAGCTGGCCGACCTGCTTTCCGGCGACGGCATCCAGGTCACCCAGGCCACCCTCTCCCGGGACCTCAAGGAACTGGGCGCGGTGACCGCGCGCGGCGGCGACGGGCGGGCCGTCTACCTGATCCCCGAGGACGGCCACCGGCCGCTGCGCGACGCCGAGGCGGCGCCGGCCCGGCTGGTCCGGCTGCTGCGCGAACTGCTCAACGGCGTCGACGCGAGCGGCAACATCGCCGTACTGCGCACCCCGCCGGGCGCAGCCCACTACCTGGCCAGCGCGTTGGACCGAGCGGGCCTGCCCGAGGTCGTCGGCACCATCGCCGGCGACGACACCATCCTCGTCGTGGCCCGCGAGGCCGTCGGCGGGGCCGCGCTCGGCGACAAGCTCGCCGGCTGGGCCCGCCGCGAAGAGAACGTCGAAGGGAGCACCACACCGTGACCGAGCGGGTCGTACTTGCCTACTCCGGAGGGCTCGACACCTCCGTCGCCATCCCGTACCTGGCCGAGGAGACCGGCGCCGAGGTGATCGCGGTGGCGGTCGACGTCGGGCAGGGCGGCGAGGACCTCGACGCCATCCGGCAGCGCGCCCTGGACTGCGGCGCGGTGGAGTCGGAGGTGGTCGACGCGCGCGACGAGTTCGCCGCCGGGTACTGCCTGCCGGCCATCCGCGCGAACGCGCTCTACATGGACCGCTACCCGCTGGTCTCCGCGCTGTCCCGGCCGCTGATCGTCAAGCACCTGGTGGCCGCGGCCCGCAAGCACGGCGGCACCATCGTGTCGCACGGCTGCACCGGCAAGGGCAACGACCAGGTCCGCTTCGAGGTCGGCCTCGGCGCGCTCGCGCCCGACCTGAGGATCGTCGCGCCGGCCCGGGACTACGCCTGGACCCGGGACAAGGCGATCGCCTTCGCCGAGGAGAAGGGGCTGCCGATCGACGTGTCGGCGAAGTCGCCGTACTCCATCGACCAGAACCTGTGGGGCCGGGCCGTCGAGACGGGCTTCCTGGAGGACATCTGGAACGGCCCCGTCGAGGACCTGTACTCGTACACCGCCGACCCGACGCAGGAACGCGACCCCGACGAGGTCGTGATCACCTTCGACGCCGGTGTGCCGGTGGCGATCGACGGGGAGACCGTCACCCCGTACCAGGCGATCCTGGAACTCAACCGGCGCGCGGGCGCCCAGGGCGTGGGCCGGCTCGACATGGTCGAGGACCGCCTCGTGGGCATCAAGAGCCGCGAGGTGTACGAGGCGCCCGGCGCGATCGCGCTGATCACCGCCCACCAGGAGCTGGAGGCGGTGACCGTGGAGCGGGACCTGGCCCGGTTCAAGCGCGGCGTCGACCAGCGCTGGGGCGAGCTGGTCTACGACGGACTCTGGTACTCGCCGCTGAAGTCCTCGCTCGACGCGTTCATCGACGACGCGCAGCGGCACGTCACCGGCGAGGTGCGGCTGACCCTGCACGGCGGCCGGGCCACCGTCACCGGGCGCCGCTCCGAGGCCAGCCTCTACGACTTCGGCATGGCCACCTACGACACCGGGGACACCTTCGACCAGTCCCTGGCGAAGGGCTTCGTGCAGCTCTGGGGCCTGCCCAGCAAGATGGCCGCCGCGCGGGACGCCCGGCTGGGCGGCTGCTGAGCATGGGCACCACAATGGGCGGCGTGGACGACAAGAGCCTGACCGAGAACAGCGCCGCCACCAACCGCACGAGCCTCTGGGGCGGCCGCTTCGCCGGCGGTCCCGCCGAGGCCCTGGCCCGACTGTCGGTGAGCGTGCAGTTCGACTGGCGGCTGGCCCCGTACGACATCGCGGCGTCCCGGGCGCACGCCCGGGTGCTCGCCGGGGCCGGCCTGCTCGACCCGGAGGAACTGGGCCGGATCCTCGCCGCCCTGGACGACCTGGAGGCCGCCTGCGCCTCGGGGCAGTTCCGCCCGACGATCGACGACGAGGACGTGCACACCGCCCTGGAGCGCGGCCTGCTGGAGCGGCTCGGCAGTCTCGGCGGCAAGCTGCGCGCCGGCCGGTCCCGCAACGACCAGGTCGCCACCGACCTGCGGCTCTACCTGCGCGACCACGCCCGGGGCGTGGCCGGCCGGCTGGTCGAGCTGGCCGAGGCCCTGGTCGAGCAGGCCGAGCGGCACGTGGAGACCGCCGCGCCCGGCATGACGCACCTTCAGCACGCCCAGCCGGTCACCTTCGGGCACTGGCTGCTGGCCCACGTGCAGCCGCTGCTGCGCGACCTGGAGCGGCTCAGCGACTGGGACCACCGCACGGCGGTCAGTCCGCTCGGCGCGGGCGCGCTCGCCGGCTCCGGCCTGCCGCTGGACCCGGTGGCCGTCTCCAAGGAGCTGGGCTTCCGCACGTCCTTCGCCAACTCGATGGACGCCGTCGCCGACCGGGACTTCGTCGCCGAGTTCCTCTTCGTCACCGCGATGATCGGGGTGCACCTGTCCCGCCTCGGCGAGGAGGTGGTGCTCTGGACCTCGCAGGAGTTCGGCTGGGTGGAGCTGGACGACGCGTTCGCCACCGGTTCGTCGATCATGCCGCAGAAGAAGAACGCGGACATCGCCGAGCTGGCCCGAGGCAAGTCCGGCCGGCTCGTCGGCGGGCTGATGAGCGTGCTCACCATGCTCAAGGGCCTGCCGATGACCTACGACCGGGACATGCAGGAGGACAAGGAGCCGGCCTTCGACGCGGTCGACACCCTGGAGCTGCTGCTGCCGGCGCTCGCCGGGATGATCTCCACGATGACCGTGCGCGCCGACCGCCTCGTCGCCGCCGCGCCGGTCGGCTTCTCCCTCGCCACGGAGGTCGCCGACTGGCTGGTCCGCCGCAACGTGCCGTTCCGCGACGCGCACGAGATCACCGGCCGGCTGGTGGCGCTCTGCGTGGCCCGCGACTGCGCGCTGGACGAGGTCTCCGACGCCGACCTGGCGGCCGTCAGCGAGCACCTCGACCCGTCGGTGCGCGACGTGCTCTCCGTCCGCTCGGCGCTCGCCGCCCGGATCACGCCCGGCTCGACCGGTCCCGGGCCGGTCGCCGACCAGCTCGCCACCGCCGCCGACCAGCTCGCCGGCTGGCGGGAGTGGGCCGCCGAGCGGGTCGTGCCCCGCTGAGCCGTCGACCCCCCGCGACGCCGCCGGCGTCGCGCGGGGTCAGCCCGCCGGGCGTTCCCGCTTCGGCAGCTTCGCCACCACCGCGTCGTACGAGGCGTCGACCGCCTCGATCAGCTCCTCCTCGTCGATCCCGCCGGCCAGGCGCAGCGTGTTCCAGCCGGAGCGCCCGATGTACGGCGACGGCCGCGCGTCGCCCGGGTGCCGGTGCAGCCACTCGTCGGCCACGTCCCGGCTCGGGCCGCACTTCACCCCGACGGTCGGGTCGTCGGCGCCGGCGGAGCCGAGGAAGGCGAAGATCCGGCTGCCGACCTTGACCACCTCGTCGCCCTCCCACGGCTGGTCGAGCCGGGCCCCCGGCTTCGCCAGGCAGTACGCCAGCATCTCCTCGCGCGTCATCGCGTCCTCCTCGACACCGATCCCGCGCCCAGTCTCGCCCATCGCCGGCGTCAGTCGGTGGCGGCGGTGCGGGCGGAGAGCCGTTCGAAGCGCTGCTTGGCGGCCTGCGCGCTGCCCAGCCCGAGCCCGAACGCGATCTGCTGCCAGGTCAGCCCGCAGCCCCGGGCCAGCGTGAGCAGCCCCGCCTCCATCGCGTCGATCTCGGCGCGCAGGTGTGGGACGAGGGTGAGCGCCGCGACGAGGTCCGCGTCGTCGACCGGCTCCTCGCCGGGCTCGACCTCGGCCCCGCCTGCGGCCAGGGCGGTGACCAGCGCGACCGCCTCGTAGGCGTCCGGCACGTAGGGGTTGGTGTGCCGGCGTCGCCGCGCCTCGGTGCCGGCGTGCCGTTCGGTGATGCGGTGCAGCGCCGAGTAGGTGCGGTGCGCCCGGGACGCGCCGGCGTCGGGGGCGGTGAAGGAGTCGGTCATGCCAGCACCCCCTCATGTCAACAACGCGTTGTCAACGGCTTGTTGATGATCCGCGCCGCCCGAGTCCGGCGGCCGGCCGCCCGGGCGGATAGGGTCGGTGCCGTGGTGGCGTACTCCGACCGTCGCCCCGCCGACCTCGCGGGGCTGACCGACCTGCTCGCCGGCCCGGTGGTGCCGGCCGCCCGGGGCCTGCTCGGCTGCCGGCTCACCGCCGGCGACGTCACCGTCCGGATCACCGAGGTCGAGGCGTACGCCGGGACGGCCGGCGACCCGGCGTCGCACGCGCACCGGGGGCGCACGCCGCGCAACGCGGTCATGTTCGGGCCGGCGGGGCACGCCTACGTCTACTTCACCTACGGCATGCACTGGTGCATGAACGTGGTGACCGGGCCCGACGGGGAGGCCTCGGCGGTGCTGCTGCGCGCCGGCGAGGTGGTCGACGGCGTCGAGGCGGCCCGGGCCAGGCGCCCCGCCGTACGCCGGGACGTCGACCTCGCGCGCGGGCCCGCCCGGCTCTGCGCGGCGCTGGGCATCGACCGGAGCGCCTACGGCTCCTGGCTGCTCGGCGACGGCCCCGTCCGCCTGCGCCCGGCCGGCGCCCCGGTGCCCGCCGACGCGGTCGCCGCCGGGCCGCGGGTGGGCGTGACCGGGGCGCACGACGTGCCGTGGCGGTTCTGGATCGCCGGCGACCCGACCGTGAGCGCCTACCGCCGGCACGTGCCGCGCAGCCGCTGACCTGCGGTCGGGCCCGCCGCGCGGCCCCCGCGCGGCGGCCCGGGCCGGCCGCTGCGCGATCGGCGCGGACGGCGTGAGGCCGGCCACCGGCGTCGCCGCCCGCCGCGGAATAGTTGACTCGTCAAATAGTGTTGTGCCGGGCGTCCGGGAGCCGCAGCGGCCCCGGCCGGGACAACGCGAGGAGCTGGTCATGCAGTTCGGAGTCTTCACCGTCGGCGACGTCACGGTCGACCCGACCACCGGTCGCGAGCCGACCGAGCATGAGCGGATCAAGGCGATGGTCGCCATCGCGCTCAAGGCCGAGGAGGTCGGCCTGGACGTCTTCGCCACCGGCGAGCACCACAACCCGCCGTTCGTGCCGTCGTCGCCGACCACCATGCTCGGCTTCATCGCGGCCCGCACCGAGCGCCTGCTGCTCTCCACCTCCACCACGCTGATCACCACCAACGACCCGGTGAAGATCGCCGAGGACTACGCGATGCTCCAGCACCTGGCGGACGGCCGGGTGGACCTGATGATGGGGCGCGGCAACACCGGGCCGGTCTACCCGTGGTTCGGCCAGGACATCCGCAACGGCATCCCGCTCGCCATCGAGAACTACGACCTGCTGCACCGGCTCTGGCGCGAGGACGTGGTCGACTGGAAGGGTCGCTTCCGCACCCCGTTGCAGTCGTTCACGTCGACGCCGCGTCCGCTCGACGGCGTGCCGCCGTTCGTCTGGCACGGCTCGATCCGCAGCCCCGAGATCGCCGAGCAGGCCGCCTACTACGGTGACGGCTTCTTCGCCAACCACATCTTCTGGCCCAAGGAGCACACCCAGCGGATGGTCGGGCTCTACCGGCAGCGGTACGCGCACTACGGCCACGGCTCCGCCGACCAGGCCATCGTGGGCCTCGGCGGGCAGGTGTTCATGCGGCGCAACTCGCAGGACGCGGTGCGGGAGTTCCGGCCGTACTTCGACAACGCGCCGGTCTACGGGCACGGCCCGTCGCTGGAGGAGTTCACCGCCCAGACCCCGCTGACCGTGGGCAGCCCGCAGCAGGTCATCGACCGCACGCTGGGCTTCCGCGACTACGTCGGCGACTACCAGCGCCAGCTGTTCCTCATGGACCACGCCGGCCTGCCGCTCAAGACGGTGCTGGAGCAGCTCGACCTGCTCGGCGAGGAGGTCGTCCCGGTGCTGCGCAAGGAGTTCGAGTCGCTGCGCCCGGCGCACGTGCCCGCCGCGCCCACCCACGCGTCGCTGCGGGACGCCGCGGACCGTGCCGGGGCGGAGGCGGGCCGATGACCCGCCGCACCCTCGCCCTGGTCTCGGCCGGGCTGGGGCAGCCCTCGTCGACCCGGCTGCTCGCCGACCAGCTCGCCGCGGCCACCCGCGACGAGCTGGCCCGGCGCGGCGACGACGTCGACGTGCGTCCCGTCGAGCTGCGCGAGCACGCCCACGACATCGTCAACCACCTGCTGACCGGCTTCCCGTCGCCCGCGCTGCGGGAGGTGCTCGACACGGTCACCGGCGCGGACGGGCTGATCGCCGTCACGCCGATCTTCCACGCCTCGTACAACGGGCTGTTCAAGTCGTTCTTCGACCTGGTCGGGTCCGGCGCGCTGGCGGACCGACCGGTGCTGGCCGGCGCCACCGGCGGAACGGCCCGGCACTCGCTGGCGCTGGAGCACGCCGTCCGTCCGATGTTCGCCCACCTGCGGTCGGTCGTGGTGCCCACCGCGGTCTTCGCCGCTCCGGAGGACTGGTCCGCCGGGGCCGCCGACGGCGCGCTGCGGGCGCGGATCGTCCGCGCCGGCGGCGAGCTGGCCGAGCAGATCCACCGGCGGCCGCCGTCCACCGGCCCCGCCGACCCGTTCGCCCTCACCACGAGCTTCGACGAGCTCCTCGGCGGTCGGGACCGCTGAGGCCGCCGACCCGCCGGCCCCGCCCGGGGCCGGCGGGTCGGGGCCCGTCAGCGGGCGTGAGCGTACGGGCGGGCCACCAGCACCGGGCAGTGCGCGTGCTGCACGAGGGCCTGGCTGACCGAGCCGAGCAGCAGCCCGGCGAAGCCGCCCCGGCCCCGGGAGCCGACCACCACCAGCGCCGCGTCCCCGCTGGCCTCGACGAGCGCCTGCTCGGCCTTCGGCGCCCGGAGCAGCCGCCCCTCGACGGCCAGCCCCGGGTGGCTGCCGCGGACGGCCGCCGCGGCGGTGGCCAGCAGCTCGGCGGAACCCGCGTGCGCGGCGGCCGGCGTCTGGATCACCTCGTCCGGCGCCGGGCGGTCCCCGTCCGGCGGCTCGACGTGCACCAGCACCAGCCCGTCGCCGCGGCGCGCCGCCTCGTCGGCCGCGTACCCGACCGCCAGCTCGGCCGGCTCCGACCCGTCCACCCCGACCAGCACCGGCCCGGCGACCGGGACGGGCTCCTCGGCGGGCCGCACCACCAGCACCGGGCAGTGCGCGTGGGCGGCCACCTGCGTGCCGACCGAGCCGAGCAGCAGCCCGGCGAAGCCGCCCAGCCCCCGGCTGCCGACCACCACCAGCTCGGCCCGCCGGGACTCCTCGACCAGCGTCGCCCCCGGCCCGCCCGCCACCTGGCGCACCTCGACGGTCAGCCCCGGACAGCGCCCGGCGAGGTCGGCGGCCGTGCGTTCCAACATCTTCTGCGCCTCCTCGGTCGGCGCCGGCAACCCCACGTCGTACGGGTTGAGCGGCACGCCGTAACCGAGCGGGTGCAGGTAGCCGTGCACCAGGTGCAGGGGGCGGGACCGCAGCACGGCGGCCCGCGCGGCGTGCTCCGCCGCCAGCAGGCTCGCCGGCGATCCGTCCACACCCACCACCACGGGTCGGTTCATCAGCCCTCCCAGAGATCGATCAGGTCATTGTCGACGCGGCGCCGCCGACCCGCCCGCATTTGCGCCGACGCCGCCGCGCCGGCCGGGGGAGCGGCCGACGCGACGGCGTCGCGGTGTGGCGACCGGGTCAGGACGCGTCGGCCCGCTTCGGGTGCCGCACGATCACCAGCGGGCAGTGCGCGTGGTGCAGCACCGCGTGGCTGACCGAGCCGAGCAGCAGCCCGCCCAGCGCGCCCCGGCCGCGCGCCCCCACGACCACCAGCTGAGCCGACTTCGACTCCTCGACCAGCACCCCGCCCGGGGAGCCCCGGACCAGCCGGTGCCGCGCCGACACGTCGGGGTAGCGCTCGGCGAAGCCGGCGAGGGACTCCGCGAGGGCGCGCTCCTCGTCCGCGGCGAAGGCGTCCAAGTCGTACGCCAGGGGCAGGACGTCGCCCGGGCCGACCGGCGTGGGATAGAGCCAGGCCTGCACCGCGACCAGCGGGGCGCCCCGCCGGCTCGCCTCCTCGTAGGCGAACGCGACGGCCTCGAGGGAACACTCGGAGCCGTCGACGCCCACCACCACCGGGCCGTCGGCGCGCTGCTCGCCGCGCACCACCAGGACGGGGACCTGCGCGTGGGCGGAGACCTGCACGGTGACCGAGCCGAGCAGCAGCCCGGCGAACCCGCCCAGGCCCCGGTGGCCCAGCACCAGCAGGGCGGCGTCCCGGGACTGCTCGAGCAGGACGGGGGTCGCCGCACCGTCGACCACCAAGCCGGTCACCGGCACGTCCGGGGCGGTCCTGGTGGCCTCGGCGATCGCCTCGGCGACGTACCGCTCGGCCTGGTTGCGCAGCCCGGCACCGGCCGGCGCGCCCTCCGCGGCCCCGAGCGGGGCGCGCGTCAGGGGCCAGATGAAGGCGTGCACGACCCGCAGCGGGCGCTGCCGGTCGGCCGCCTCCCGCGCCGCCACCCGGACCGCGTCCAGTGCGGCGGCCGAACCGTCCACACCCACCACGACGGGGACACCGGTACTGGTGGTCATCGACTCCTCCTTCGTCCGTCTCCAGCCTGCTCCATCCGCACGCTACCGGTCAGGGGCGGGCGTCCCGAGATGTGGGACCTTGGTCCCGAGTCGCAGGTCGACGGTCGTCCGACCCCGGCGCGCGCCGCCCGCTCCGGCCCGCCCCGGCCGCAGCGCCCACGCCCGGCGAGGCGGCGTCGGCCGCGGTGCCGTCCGGCGGGGCCGTGGCCGCGGGCGCGGCGTCTCCCGGTGCGGCGTCCGCGAAGGTGGCGGGGCCGGCCGGCCGGCGGGCCAGCCGCAGCACCAGCCCGGGCAGCACGCTGACGGCGGCGCAGGCCAGCAGCTCCGCCGCGCCGAGCGGCTCGGTGCCCAGCAGCTCGCGCAGCGGGGGCAGCAGCACCCCGGCGACCTGGAGCAGCGCGGAGACCGCCACCGCGACCGGCAGCGCGCGGTTGCCGCGCCCGGCGCCGCGCGCTCGCGGCGCGCGGACCGCGAGCGCCACCCCGAGCTGGGCCAGGCCGAGCACCACGAAGACCACCGACTGCCAGGGCCGGTCCCAGCGCGCGGCGAGCACGCCGGCGCCGAGCACCACGGCGGCGATCAGTCCGCCGGTGACCAGCACGTCCCGGCCCAGGCCGGCCCCGAGCACCGACTCCGACGGCGAGCGCGGCGCCCGGCGCAGCGTGCCCGGCTCCGCCGGCTCCGCCCCCAGCGCCACCCCCGGCACCCCGTGCGTGAGCAGGTTCACCCAGAGGATCTGCGCCGGCAGCAGCGGTACGGCCAGCCCGAACAGCGGACCGAGCAGCATCACCGCGATCTCGGCGACCCCGCCGGAGAGCGCGTAGCGCAGGAACCGTCGGATGTTGTCGTAGATGCGGCGGCCCTCGCCGATCGCCGTGGCCACCGTGGAGAGGTCGTCGTCGACGAGCACCAGGTCGGCGGCCTGCCGGGCGACCTCCGTGCCGCCGCCCATCGCCACCCCGATGTCGGCCCGGCGCAGCGCCGGGGCGTCGTTCACCCCGTCGCCGGTCATCGCCACCACGTGCCCCCGCGACTGGAGGCCGGCGATGATGTCGAGCTTCTGTTCCGGCTGGGTCCGCGCGAACACCCGCGCCCGCGGGTGCGCCCGCGCCGGGTCGCCGTCGTCCCCGCGTACCACCGGGTCGCCCTCGTGCCAGAGTCCCAGCTGGCCGCCGATCGCCGCGGCGGTCGCGGGATGGTCGCCGGTGATCAGCAGCAGCCGCACCCCGGCGTCGTCGAAGCTGCCCGCGATGTCGGCCGCGCCCGGGCGCAGCGGGTCGCCGACGGCGACCAGCCCGACGGGTCGCAGCCCGACCGGCCGGGCGGGGTCGGCCGGCGGGGCGTCCACCACGGCGGACGCGACCGCCAGCACCCGCAGCCCCTCGGCGGCCAGCCGGTGCGCGGCGGCGGTCAGCCCGGCGAGCTCCTCGGCGGAGGCGTCGACCAGCGGCGCGGCCAGCACGTTCTCCGGCGCGCCCTTGCACACCACCAGGTACCGCCGGTCGCAGGAGCGGTGCACGGTGGTCATCCGGCGCAGCTCCTGGTCGAAGGGGTGCTCCGCGACCCGCGGCCACGCCGCGCGGGTGAGCTCCGGGTCGAGCCCGCACCGGGCGGCGAAGGCGACCAGCGCCGCCTCCAGCGGGTCGCCGACGGCGGCCCACTCCGGCCGCTCGTCGGTGGGCGGGGTCAGGGTCGCGTCGTTGCAGAGCAGCCCGGCGCGCGCCAGGCTGCGCAGGCCGTCCGGTACGGCCACCGGCTCGCCCCGCTGGTGCACCGCGCCGTGCGGCGCGTAGCCGCTGCCGGTGACGCCGTAGCGGGAACCGTCGCCGGTGACGGCGTGCTGCACCGCCATCCGGCCCTCGGTGAGCGTGCCCGTCTTGTCCGAGGCGATGACGGTGACGGAGCCCAGCGTCTCGACCGCGTGCAGCCGGCGGGGGATGGCCCGCGCCCCGGCCATCCGGCGGGCACCGAGGGCGAGGGCGAGGGTGACGACCGCCGGCAGCGACTCGGGCACGGCCGCCACCACCAGGCTCACCGCGGTGACCGCCATGTCGACCACCGGCCGCCCGCCGACGACGCCGATGACGAAGACCAGCCCCGAGAGCACCACCGCGGCGAAGCCGAGCATCCGGCCGAGCCCCGCGAGGCGGCGCTGCAACGGGGTGGCGGCGGGCCGGGTGGACGCCACCAGGGCGGTGATCCGGCCGAGCGCGCTGGCCGCGCCGGTGCGTACCACCGTGCCGGTGGCCCGCCCGGTGGTGACCACCGTCCCCGCGCTGGCCTCCCCGCCCACGGCCCGGGTGACCGGCACCGACTCGCCGGTCAGCGCCGACTCGTCGACGCTCAGCCGGGCCGCCTCGGCGAGCAGCAGGTCGGCGGGGACGACGTCGCCGGCCTCGACCCGTACCAGGTCGCCCCGGACGAGGTCGGCGGCGGGCAGGACGACGTCCCGGCCGTCCCGCACGACCCGGGCCGTGGGCGCGGCGAGCTGGTCCAACGCGGCGATCGCCCGGTCGGCGCGGACCTCCTGCGCCACGCCGATGGCGGTGTTCACCAGCACCACCAGCACGATCACCGCGGTGTCCGGGTAGTCGCGCAGCACGGCGGTGACCACGGCGGCGGCCAGCAGCAGCGCCACCAGCGGGTCGGTGAGCTGGTGCAGGACGCGCCCGCCCAGGTGGCGGCGGGCCGGCACGACCGCCGCGTTCGGCCCGTCCGCGCGCAGCCGGGCGGCGGCCTCCGCCGAAGCGAGCCCGGCCGGCCCGGTCGACAGGTCAGCGGCCACCGGTACGCCCCCGGGGCCGCCGTGCTCCGGACCGTCCCACATCACCCTCCGCCCTGCCGTGGGCGCCGCCGCGGCGCACCGTCCCGGTCCCACCCTCGCCCCGCCGGACGGCGCCCGCCAGGGCAGTCCGCCCGCGCGATCCGGGACCAACGGCCCTGCCGCCCACGCCCCGCCGCGCGCTGCAATGGAAGCCGGACGACCCGTCGCAGGCACCCGGCCACCACCGGCCCCGCCCGACGAAAGGGGCACCGCATGACCACGCTGGACGTGTTGCGCGCGCATCCGTTCCTCGCCGGGCTGCCCGAGCCGTGGCTGCCCCGGCTCGCCGGCCACGCCCGGCCGGTGGTCTGGCACCCCGGGCACCGGCTGTTCCGGGCCGACCGGCCGGCCGAGCGCTTCTGGCTGGTCCGCTCCGGTCGGGTGGCGCTCGACTTCGCGGTGCCCGGGCGGGGCGACGTGGAGATCGAGACCATCGGCCCGGGCGGGGTGCTGGGCTGGTCGTGGCTGTTCCCGCCGTACCGCTGGCAGTTCGGGGCGGTGGCCGCGCAGCGCAGCACGGCGGTGGAGTTCACCGCCGAGGGGGTGCGCCGGTTGATGGAGTCCGACGACGCGCTCGGCCGGCAGCTGACCACCCGCTTCATGAGCGTGGTGGTGGATCGGCTGCACGCCGCCCGGGGCCGGCTGCTCGACCTCTACGGCTACCCGGTGGACGTCCCGCCCGCCGGCTGATCCGGCCGGCCGCGCAGCACCAGTTCATCGACCTCCAGCCTGCCGATGCGCAGCTCCCGGACGACCGCCCGGCGGATCGCCAGCCGCCCGATCGCCAGCGCCCCCACGGCGGCGGCGCCGCAGGCCAGCGCCCCCACGGCCAGCGCACGCAGCGACACCGCCCCCGCCGCCCGCGCGCCCGTCGCCACCGCACCGGTGGCGCTCGTTCTGACCACCGCGTTCCGTACCGCTCGTCCCATCCGGCAATTGTCCGGGTACCGCCGGCGGCGCGGGCCCAGATCCCGCGTACCCCGACCCGCGACCGGGTCCCGCCTCGGCCGCGTCGCCAGCCCGGGTCGGGCGGTCCGCCCGCGCGACGGCGCCGCGGCCAGACGGGAGCGCACCGGGGCCAGGTTGGGCCCCGGTCGTCGGTGGCCGGCCCTATCCTCGGGTCCGTGACCGCCGAGCTGCGCCTGCGTCCCGTCCGCGACGACGACCTGCCCTCCTTCTTCGCGAACGAGCAGGACGCGGAGGCCAACTGGATGGCGGCCTTCGGGCCGGAGGACCCGGCCGACCGGGAGCGGTTCGACGCCCACTGGCGCCGCGTGCGCGCCGACGAGCGGATCGTCTCCCGCACGGCGGTCGTCGACGGCGAGGTCGTCGGCCACGTGGTCGCCTTCCCCGTCGGCGAGCGGACCGAGGTCAGCTACTGGATCGACCCGCGACGCTGGGGCCGGGGGCACGCCACGGCGGCGCTCGCCGCCCTGCTGCGCGAGCTGCCCCAGCGGCCCGTGCACGCTCGCGCCGCCAAGGACAACCGGGCCTCGCTCGCCGTGTTGCGCAAGTGCGGCTTCGTCGTCATCGGCGAGGACCGGGGGTACGCCAACGGCCGGGGCGCCGAGGTGGAGGAGTGGGTGCTGGAGCTCGCCGGCGACTGACCCCGCCGCCGCCCGCCCGGTCACCGCCTCCGCGCGCCCACTACTCTCGCGGGGTGAACTGGCTGGAACTGATGGGCTGGACCGGCTCGGCGCTGCTGGTCTGGTCGCTGCTGCAGACGCGCATCCTCCGGCTGCGCGCCCTGAACCTGGTCGGCTGCCTGATTTTGATCGGCTACAACGCCGCCGTGCAGGTCTGGCCCATGGTCGGGCTGAACGTCGTGCTCGCCGTGATCAACGTCTGGTACCTGCGGAGCATGCTCGCCACCCGCCACGACGAGGACACCTACCAGGTGGTCGAGGTCGGGGTCGACGACCAGTTCCTGGCCCACACGCTGAACGTGCACGCCGCCGACATCGCCCGGTTCAACCCCGGCTTCCGCTGGCCCCCCGGCACCGCCGCCGAACGCTCGGCGTTCCTGGTCGTCCGGGCCGACGAGGTGGTCGGCGTGGTGCTGTCGCACGCCGCGGCGGACGGCGTGGCGCAGGTCGACCTCGACTACGTCACCCGGCGGTTCCGGGACTTCACCCCGGGCGAGTTCGTCTACCGGCGCAGCAGCCTCTTCACCGACCGGGGCTTCCGCCGGGTCGTCACCCCGCCCGGCATGGTCGCCCCGTACTACCACCGGCTCGGCTTCCGCCCCGAGGGCCGCTCGTACGTCCTCGACCTGCCCGCCCCGCCGGTGGCCGGGCGTGCCTGATCACATCCCCGGCCGCAGGAGGATTCGCCGGCCGGTCCGGTGGGCACAGACTGGCCTACGCCGGCCGTGACCTTCGGCCGGCGGTGCCCGTCGTGCCGGCGGGCACCGGTCCCGCGTGAGGAGAGCCGGGCGTGCAGAGCATCTGGACCCAACTGGCCCTGGTCGGTGTCCTGGTCGTCCTCAACGCGGTCTTCGCCGGCAGCGAGATGGCGCTGGTCTCGCTGCGCGACAGCCAGATCCAGCGGCTGGAACGCACCAGCCGCGCCGGCCGCGTGCTGGCCCGCCTCGCCAAGGACCCGAACCGCTTCCTGGCCACCATCCAGATCGGGATCACCCTCGCCGGCTTCCTGGCGTCGGCCGCGGCGGCGGTGTCGCTGGCCAAGCCCCTCGTGCCGCTGCTCAGCGCGCTCGGGGGCGCCGCCGAGACCGTCGCGATCGTGGTGGTCACCCTCGCGTTGACCTTCGTCACCCTGGTCTTCGGCGAGCTGGCCCCGAAGCGGATCGCCATGCAGGCGGCGGAGCGGTGGGCGCTGCTGGTGGCCCGCCCGCTCGACCTGCTGGCCTCCGTGACCCGGCCGGCGGTCTGGGCCCTCGGCGCCACCAGCGACCTGGTGGTACGCCTCGTCGGGCTCAACCCGAAGCACGAGCCCGACGAGATCGGCCCGGACGAGCTGCGCGACATCGTCTCCGGCAACCACGGCTTCACCAAGGAACAGCGGACCATCATCGCCGGCGCCGTGGAGATCGCCGACCGCAAGCTACGGGCGGTGCTCGTACCCCGGTTGCAGGTCTTCACGCTCGACAGCGGCACCACGGCGGAGGCGGCGCGGCTGCTGCTGGCCGCCACCGGCCACTCCCGGGCGCCGGTGGTGCGGCACGGCGGGCTCGACGACGCCGTCGGCGTGATCCACCTGCGTGACCTCGTCGGCGTCCCGGAGGACCGGCCGGTCGACGAGTGCGCCCGCCCGCCGATGCTGCTGCCGGACTCCCTGCCGGTGGTGGACGCGCTGCGGCAGTTCAAGGCCGAACGCCAGCACATCGCCCTGGTGGTCGACGAGGGAGGCGCCGTCGACGGGATCGTCACCCTGGAGGACATCCTCGAGGAGATCGTCGGGGAGATCTACGACGAGACCGACCGGGACGTGCACTCCGTGCGCACGGAGCCGGACGGCGCGATGTGGCTGCCCGGCACCTTCCCCGTGCACGACCTCGCCGACCTCGGCGTCGAGCTGCCCGGCCGCCCCGGCGGCGACTACACCACCATCGCGGGCCTGGTGCTCACCTGCCTCGGCCACATCCCCACCGTGGCGGGGGAGAGCGTCGTGGTGGACGGCTGGACGCTGGAGGTGGCCCACATCGACCACCGCGCCATCACCGGGGTCCGACTGCGGCGCCAGGCCGAGCCGGCACCCGACGACGCCGGGGCCGTGCTGGACGAGGTCCGAAGCTGACCGGTCAGGCCGGATAGAGGTTCTGCAGCCGGACCTGGCCGCGGGCCACCAGCCGGGCGTCGGCGTCGGTGATCTCCACCAGCCAGAGCTGCTGGCTGCGTCCCCGGTGCACGGGGGTGCCCACGGCGGTCAGCTCGCCGTCGCGCACCGCGCGGAGGAAGTCGGTCTGGTTCGACACGCCCACCACGCGTCCCCGCTCGCCCAGCCACAGCGACCCGCCGATGCTGGCGGCCGTCTCGACCACCGAGCAGTACACGCCGCCGTGCTGGATGCCGAACGGTTGGTGCAGCTCGGGGCGGACCTGCCAGCGGATCACCACCCGGTCCCGGTCGACCTCGTCGAGCTTGAGGCCGAGCAGGGCGACGAAGCCGCCCGTCAGATCCGGCATCTCCACGGCGTTCCCCTCCTCGATCACGGCGCCGCCAGCGTACGCCGCCGACCGCCCGGTAAACCCGGTACGTTCCGTCCCCGCTGATGGGGGAGAATCGGTGACCGTGACCGACAGCAGCTTCCCGCCGCCCGGGCGGGACTCCCTGACCGACGACCTGCGGTGGCGGGGCCTGATCCAGGACTCCACCGGCCTCGACGAGCTGCGCACGCTGCTCGACGGCGGGTCCACCGCCTACTATGTGGGCTTCGATCCGACCGCGCCGAGCCTGCACGTCGGCCACCTCATGCAGGTCGCCACGGCACGTCGGCTCCAGCTCGCCGGGCACCGGCCGCTGCTGCTCGTCGGCGGCGCCACCGGGCAGATCGGCGACCCGAAGGAGAGCGCCGAGCGGACCCTCAACCCGCCCGAGGTGGTCGCCGGCTGGGTGGCCCGGATCCGCGACCAGCTCGCCCCCTTCGTCTCGTACGAGGGGGAGAACGCGGCGCGACTGGTCAACAACCTGGACTGGACCGGCGAGATGTCGGTGGTCGAGTTCCTCCGCGACGTCGGCAAGCACTTCCCGGTCAACAAGATGCTGGCCCGGGAGGTGGTCAGGGCGCGGCTGGAGAGCGGCATCAGCTTCACCGAGTTCAGCTACCAGTTGCTCCAGGCGCACGACTACTTCGAGCTGCACCGCCGGCACGGCTGCCAGCTCCAGTTCGGCGGCTCGGACCAGTGGGGCAACATCACCGCCGGCGTCGACTACATCCGCCGCCGCGGCGCCGGCCCGGTGCAGGCGTTCACCACGCCGCTGGTGACGAAATCCGACGGTACGAAGTTCGGCAAGACCGAGGGCGGCGCGATCTGGCTCGACCCCGAGATGACCAGCCCGTACGCGTTCTACCAGTTCTGGGTCAACGTCGACGACCGGGACGTGGGTCGCTACCTGCGGTACTTCAGCTTCCGTTCCCGCGAGGAGCTGGAGGCGCTGGAGAAGGAGACCGCCGAGCGGCCGGCGGCCCGGGCGGCGCAGCGGGCGCTCGCCGAGGAGCTGACCACCCTGGTGCACGGCGAGCGGGAGATGGCGCAGGTGGTCGCCGCGAGCCAGGCGCTCTTCGGCCGTGGCTCGCTGGACGAGCTCGCGCCGGCGACGCTGCGGGCGGCGCTGACCGAGGCCGGTCTCGTCCACGTCGACGAGCTGCCCGACGTCGCCGGGCTGCTGCGCGACTCCGGGTTGGTGCCGAGCCTCAAGGAGGCGCGTCGGGTGATCGCCGAGGGCGGCGCCTACGTCAACAACACCCGGGTCACGGCGACCGACGCCACGGTGGGCCCCGAGGACCTGCTGCACGGCCGGTACCTGGTGCTGCGCCGCGGCAAGCGGTCCTTCGCCGGGGTCGAGCTGCGCGGCTAGTCCGTACGTCTCCCGTGTGACGCGGGACGCCCCCGGCGGATTTGACGATCAATCCGCCGGGGGCGTAACTTTCTCTCTGCCAGCGCGGAACGGACGAATCGGGGCGAAGATCCCGGAGGCCGGGCGCGGGAATGAGCTTCGGGGCTGAGGGGTTGTGCTCTTCGGTGCCTGGACCGGGCGGTGCCCCTGGGTCTGTCGCGAGGCGGATTTGGTGGGGCGGAGCCGACCGGGTATGGTTCATCGCCGGTGGGGAACCGGGCGAGTTCGCGGGTGACCGCGGCGGCCGGCCTGCTGGAAGCCACTTTTGACGACGGCGTGAGCCGTTGTGGAGTGGTGCCCGGAAATGGGATTGAAGTGGTGCGGATCGCTGCGAAGCGGTTTGACACGGCGGAAACCAGCGGGTAACGTAGTAAAAGTGCCCGGCGCGGGAAGCGGCGGGGACGCGAACGAAATGCCCCGGGTCGGGGGCTCCACGGTGTGGGGTTTCTGGGCGGTGTGTGGTTGTTCTTTGAGAACTCAACAGGGTGCTTGATAAGCCAGTGCCAAATTGATTTATACCCCGGACTGGTCAGGCTTCGGTTTGGCTGGTTTGGATTCCTTTGGCAACACTTTTTGTTGTCGGGACAGTTTTTCAACAAGTTTTTGTTGGAGAGTTTGATCCTGGCTCAGGACGAACG